>DASRBN010000022.1 GCA_035653615.1 Ktedonobacteraceae bacterium
GTTCATCTCGTTGGGCCAGTCGCTCATGCAAGTCTTTATTCTCTTGTCGAAGCTGAAGCAGTTCTTCTTCTGGCGTCATGCCCTTACTCTACAGGATGTTGAACTCTTTGGCAAATCTCTAGGACACCTGAGTAGTTACAAGTTTTCTTTAAAGGTACAAGACACCGAATAGCCTAGGATTCCGATCTATGGATCCAACTTAAAGTCCCGGATATGCTTTCTAATGACCGGGATTATTTTCAAATTGTCTCGTATCTGGTATATTGATACTCAGGTTTATGTGTATGTGGTCCTTTTCAAGATTACTATGAGAAGTACACAATGAATGTGTTACAAGCTGCTGAAAAAGTCCTTGAAGAAGTAGGGATGCCTCTCCACTACAAGGAGATTACCCGGCGTATGATTGATAGTAAGCTGTGGCAGACACGGGGTAAGACGCCTGATGCAACCGTCAATGCCGAGATCGCAAAAGATATTAAGCGCAAGGGAGAACATTCTCTTTTCCAGCGTACAGATAAGGGCGTGTTTGCCTTGCGTAATTGGAGATTGCCTGAGTTTCTTGAATCAAGCGAGTCAAATAATAAGATGACACACAATCGACAACCTTTGATGTTTCTGCTACAAAGCTGTTTTCTTTTACTGAAGCTGCTGAGCAAGTACTGAGTCAGTTTAGCAATAGTAAGCCGATGCATTATCGAGAGATAACTAAAAAGGCTCTTAAACTAAATCTTATCAAAACAAAAGGTCTGACTCCAGAAGCAACACTCTATTCACAAATTCTATCCGAAATTCGTCGTCAGACCCGTAAGGGAATCGTATCCCGTTTTGTCATATATAGAGGGGGATTGGTAGGACTATCTCGCTGGCAACCAAGTGAGGCGGTTGGCCTGGCGTCTCAGATAGAACGCCACAATCAAGACGCTCGTAAGAAAATTCATGATCGCCTTCTTAAAATGCCACCGAAGGAATTTGAGGAGCTAGTGAGTCAGCTATTGGTCGCTTTGGGCTTTGAGAATGTTATCGTTACAAACTATAGCAATGATGGCGGTATTGATGTGCGTGGAACCCTGGTTGTCGGAGATGTAATTCGTATCAATATGGCTGTGCAGGCGAAACGCTGGAAAGGCAATGTGCAGGCACCAGTAGTGTAGCAAGTGCGAGGTAGTTTGGGAACACACGATCAGGGGCTGATCATTACTACAAGTGACTTCTCCTCCGGTGCAATTGAAGAGGCCCGGCGTCTGAATGCAGTTCCGGTGGCATTAATGAACGGCGATGAATTAGTCGCTCTGCTAGTAGAGCATAATATCGGCGTACATCGCAAATCATACGAGTTAATTGAGTTGAGCGAAACTGATGAGTAGACATTTCTGGAAGCTATATCTCATCAGCTAGGATCCTCCCCTGAAAGAGAAAGATCAGGCTACATAATATACCTCAATAGTTTCCAATGTGGGACATTTTCATATATCTCGTTCTAATTTTAATGAGAGTATATGTCCATTCAAATAAGTAGAGTTAATCAATTGCCACAAGTACTTTGATCTATTCATCCTTTTGTTATCACTTTTCCGCTTAGTAACGAGTATTTGGGCGTTTAAAAATGTCATTCGTATTATTTTATAATAATACGAAAGATATTGCTTAAAATGCCTCAATAACAAATGGCAGTAGCCAAATAGGGCGGAATGAGTTTCATCGGAACTCTCGCAAACTCTGCTATAACATGTGGAACTTATAGTGATATAATGCTCTATAATGCCAATGTAAGCAATGTTTCCATCAACGACAAAAGGAGACTATCCAGCATGCTTTTCACCAATGCTACCATCGTCACCATGAACCCTATGCGAGACATCATTACAGATGGCGCTATTGCCGTAAACGGTAATCGTATCGCGGCCATCGGCAAAACTGATGCGCTGTCGTCTCAATATCGGGACGAAGAAGTGATCGATGTGAAAGGGAAGCTCATCATTCCTGGCCTTATTGATACGCATGTTCATCTTGCGCAGGCGTTGATTCGTGGCTGTGCCGATGATATGGCGCTGATACAATGGCTGTGCGAGCGCGTGTGGGTGTTGCAGGGCAATTTCACGCATGACGATGGATATGTGAGCGCGCGATTGTGCATTGCCGAGATGTTGAAGTCCGGCACGACTACATTCCTCGAATCGATGCTGGCTCATCGCTATGGGTTCGATGGCATTGCGCGGGCCGTCGAGGAGAGCGGCATTCGCGCGTGCCTTGCCGGAATCGTCATGGATATCGGCACATACGCGACACAAAGCAACTCGATGTATCCCGGCATGATCGAGAGCCGTGAGACGAGCCTGTTCGGCGTGCTTGATATGCATAGCAAGTGGGAGGGTGCGGCCAATGATCGCATTCATGTCTGGTTTGGCCCGCGCACTCCGGGCGGTGTCACTCCCGAACTCTATCGTGAGATGAGCGATTATGCTCGCCAGCGCAATATGGGCATTACCATGCACCTGGCCGAGGTCGAGGCCGATAAAATCTTCTTGCAGGAAGAATATGGCCTCTCGCCGGTCTATTTTGCCGAGAGCGTCGGACTACTCGGTCCGAGAACTGTCCTGGTTCATATGGTCTGGCTGACGCAGGCCGATATTGAGAAGCTCGCGGAAACAGGCACTCATGTTTCTCACAATCCCTCGTCCAATAGCAAACTGGCGTCCGGCATCTGCAAGGTGCCGCAGATGCTTGCCGGCGGCGTCAATGTCGCGCTGGGCTGTGATGGCGGCCCCAGCAACAATGATTATGATATGATTCGCGAGATGAAGCTGGCGGCGATTATTCATAAGGCCGTCACAAATGATCCCTTGATTGTTCCCGCGGAGACCGTGCTGGAAATGGCCACCATCAATGGCGCGAAGGCGCTGGGCCTGGAGCTGGAGATTGGTTCGTTGGAAGTTGGCAAAAAGGCCGACCTGGTGGTAATCGACCTTAACCGGCTGCATACGACGCCTTCGCCCAATCCAATTTCAACGCTGGTCTATGCTGCGACCGGCGGGGAAGTTGATACCGTTGTCGTCGATGGCCAGATTGTCGTCGAGCAGGGCCAGTTGCTGACCATGGATGAGGAGGAAGTGATGGAGCAGGCGCAGCAGCATGCTGGCGCTCTCTATAAGCGGGCCGGTATCGAAATTACGCCTAAATGGCCGGTGCTGTAAGTAACTGAAACGGGGTCAATCCGTTTAATATAGTGTGGCACACGTGGCCCATTTGGCTTGAGTCTGATAACTGGAGAACTTGTAATGGCGGCACTCGAAGGCAGAACCCTGAATCGCTACCAACTGCGAAGGATGGTTGGTAGAGGTGGTATGGCTGATGTCTACGAGGCATATGATGAACATTTTCAACGGAGGGTGGCCATCAAGGTCTTCAAGCGTGAAGAGGAAAGCATGCTGCTCCGCTTCATGCGCGAAGCACGCTTGATGGCATCGTTAAATAATCCGCACCTCGTACCTGTTTATGATATGGGCGAGTGCGAGATAGACGGTTTCACCCGCTACTATATCGTCATGCCGTTCATGGAGGGCGGCACATTACGCACGCGCATCCGGCGTTCGCCGCTGACTCTCGATGAGACCTGTACCTGCTTGCAGGATATAGCCAGTGCGCTTGATTATATACACGCCAGGGGCATTATCCACCGTGATATCAAGGCCTCCAACGTACTGCTCGATGCCGCCGGCAAATGCTATCTGACCGATCTTGGCATTGCGCACATCGTAACAGACGCCACGCAACTTACCACCACGGGCAATGTGCTTGGAACCGTCGATTATATCGCGCCAGAATTATTTAAGCCGAACCGCAAATCGGATGTCCGCAGTGACCTGTATTCACTCGGCGTATTGCTCTACGAGATGGTAACAGGTCAACTTCCTTTCACCTCAGAAAATCAGATTGCTGTCGTCTCGATGCACATGAACATGCCTCCGCCGTCACCACGCCTGCTCGCTCCACATGTCTCACCGCAGGTCGAGTGGGTCATGCTAAGAGCATTAGAAAAAGACCCTGAACAGCGTTATGCCAGCGCCGGTGAATTGGCGGATGCATTTTACCAGGCTGTGGCCCTGAGCAGCAATAGCAGCAGCCAGGAAGACAATAATGTCTCTACTATTGACGCGGATAGATTGGTTTTACCGCCGGCTATGGCTAATCCTTCCTGGCAGAACTCTTTGCCTGTTGCAGGCGCCAGTCCTGCAAGAGGAAGGCCTTCTCCATTGAACGACGCGACGGAGGGTTATCGAAGGAGCGCGCCGGCACGTAGCGCGAACTCGCCTTCACAGAAGGCAATGGAAGACTTGCCCGCGTTTCCAGCAGACGAGCCGCCTCAACGCCGGCGTTCTCCGCTGGTCGCATTGCTGGCCCTGGTGGTGCTGATAGCGTTGCTCGTTCCCCTGGTCTACGCGCTGGTTCCGCGTGGTGATAGTGGAAATGGCAATAGCATTAATAATGCCGGGCAAACCTCGACATCGGCAGCGAATTCGCCAACATCCAGGCCTTCTCCGACGCCGAACCTGACGGCTACGGCCCTGGCGGCCGCTGCTGCTACTGCTACCGCGCGTGCCAATGCCACCGCGACGGCCATTGCTGCTGTTACCGCGACCGCGCGGGCGCAGGCTACTGCCACTGCCGGAGTCATCGTGACGGCAACATCCGGCAAGCCGGGTTACTCGGATGCATTGAATAATGCCAACAATCCCGCTACTGTAGCCGCCGATTGGGATCAGAGTAGTTCATGCGTCTTCCAGTCTGATGGCTATCACGCCATATCGGGGGGTGGATTGCAGGGCTGCAAGGAAGCCGCGAATACATACCAGAATGTCGCCATCACCGTCAATATGCGTATTCTCAGCGGGCATTCCGGTGGCCTCTTTTTCCGCGTGAACACCAATTTCTTCGGCAGTTATTCCGGCTACCTGTTCGAGATAGACAGCACCGGCAGGTACAAGATTTCCCGCTCTTCGAATTATTCGCTCAACATTACCACCTTGCAGGATTGGACGGCTTCATCGGCTATCAAGCAAGGTAATGCGGTCACAAATACCTTGCAGGTGATTGCGAAAGGAAACAGCCTGTCTTTCTATGTGAACGGTGTGTTTCTCGTCACATTGACCGATTCAACCTATTCATCAGCTGGCGGAGTTGCCTTCCTCGCGTCAGGCTCTGGTACTCCAACCGAGGTGGTGTATAGTAATCTAAAGATATATCCGTCTTCGTAGGGGCGGTGGTTGTGGTCGCCCATTTTATCGATAGTAAGGAGCTTAACATATGCGCACGCTTATCACCAATGGTCATATCGTCACTGCAACCGGTGATTTTCAAGGTGATATCCTCATCGATGACGAGCAAATCACGGCAGTAGCTTCGCCGGGGACTTTCTCGGCCCTGCAAACTGATACAGTGCTTGATGCGCAGGGCAAGTATGTATTTCCCGGCGCTATCGATGTGCATACGCATATGGAGCTGCCGCTTCCCACGACGGTCGCAAGCGATGACTTCGAGACCGGCACTATCGCCGCCGCCTGTGGTGGCACCACCACTATCCTCGATTTCGCCAACCAGCAGCGCGGGCATAGCCTGGCCGAAGCCCTTGAAGCCTGGCATCACAAAGCTGATGGCAAAGCTGTGATCGATTATGGCTTTCACATGACAATTACCGATCTCGCTGCTGCCCCTGAAGAAGCAATGGATGAGATGGTTGCGGCTGGCCTGACTACCTTTAAGCTGCTGATGGCTTATCCAAACACTTTCATGGTCGATGACGAGACGATCTATCGCGTATTGCGCCGTTCAGCCCGGCTGGGCGGGTTAGTGATGGTACACGCGGAGAACGGTATCGTGATTGATCTGATAGTCAGGGAGGCTGTTGCGGCAGGTCATACCGCGCCGGTATATCATGCGCTGACCCGACCCGGCATTCTGGAGGGTGAGGCTGCCCAGCGCGCCATAACGCTGGCAACACTGGCGGAATCGCCTCTTTACGTGGTACATGTCAGTTGCGCGCACTCCTTGCGTGCCGTGGCTGCCGCGCGGGAAAAAGGCTTGCCGGTCTGGGGTGAGACATGCCCGCAATATCTCTTTCTCAATGATAGCTGTTATGCAGCCCCCGGTTTTGAGGGCGCGAAGTATGTTTGCACGCCGCCCATGCGCAGTCTTGCCGATAATGAGGCGCTCTGGCTGGGCCTGCAGCGTCGCGAACTCTCGGTTGTTTCAACAGATCACGCTCCATTCAACTTTCATGGTCAAAAAGAACTTGGTCTGCACGATTTCACGAAGATACCCAATGGTCTGCCGGGGGTAGAGCATCGCGTCATGTTGCTCTACCAGGGTGTGCGCGAGGGGAAACTCAATTTGCAACACTTCGTTGACCTGGTTTCGACCATGCCCGCCAAACTCTTCGGCCTTTTCCCGCGCAAGGGTACGATTGCTCCCGGCAGTGATGCCGACCTGCTGATCTTCGACCCCGAAAAAACGCTGACCATCAGCGTCAAAAACCAGCACCAGCGTGTCGATTACAATCCCTACGAAGGCATGCATGTGCAGGGCGTACCCGATACGGTGCTGCTGCGTGGCAGGCTAATTGTGCGGGATGGCCAGTACGTTGGTGGCAAGGGCGGGGGCCAGTTTTTGGCCCGCAAGACGTTTACCGAGCCTTGATTATTTATGATGAAAAAGTATCCTGGACGTGTCATTGATTATTTACGATGAAAAAGTGTCCTGGACATGTCATTCTGAGCGCAGCGAAGAATCCAGAGGAACCACGGCGCGATCTGGCTCACGAGGGATTCTTCGCTGCGCTCAGAATGACATGAGAGAGAGACTTTTTCATGTTGCCACTAAAAGTAATTCGACGAGATCCCGCCATCGATAATCAACCAGGCCCCTGTCGTCCAGGATGACTCATCCGAGGCCAGGTACAGTGCCATGTAGATGATATCGTTGGGCTCGCCAAAACGTCCCAGGGGAATACGGTTCAGGCGCAGGTTGCGTGCCTCTTCACTTGTCCAGAGCGTGCGCAGCAGGGGAGTCTCGATAGGGCCGGGACAGATGGCATTGCAACGAATTCCGTAGCGCCCATATTGAACAGCGAAAGACTTCGTCAGTGAAAGCAGACCCCCCTTGGATGCGGTATAAGCATCCTGTGGCACCGTACAGCCCATGAATGCAACAAACGAGGCAATATTGATGATTGACCCCTTTTCCTGCTTCATCATATGGGGAATAACGTACTTGGAACACAGGAATGCGCTTTTGAGGTTCACATCCAGAATCCGGTCCCATGTGGCTTCACTGAGGTCAGTCACGCTGCCATCATCTTCCGGCATAATACCCGCGTTGTTATAGAGTACATCCACACGGCCAAATTCATCGATAGCCGTGCTGACCATATGCTTCACCTCATCTTCAACTGCTACGTTCGCCCGCACGAAAATGGCCGTGCCGCCGGCGTCGCGTATGCCCCTGACGGTTGACTCGCCCATTTCCGCGCTGATATCCGTCACCACAACGCCCGCGCCTTCGCGCGCGAAGAGTTCCGCGGCTGCCTTGCCCATGCCACTGGCCGAACCGGTAATGATGACTACTTTGTTGGATAATCTCATAACGATGGCTCCTTCTCAACAGGGCGAAGCAGGCCGACTACATTCTTGTCTTTCTCGCCCGGGGTGGGTTCATAATGGATAGCTGCCGCCCGGTACTGCATCATTGAGGGCCCATTGCTACTCATACTCGATTTCCCTCTGCTAGCCGGTTATACACATCTGAGGTTAAATCAACCATACCATCGGTCCCCAGCCGCGTCAATGGGCAAAGTAATGGTATTCGTTCATCACTGCATGGCTACTTTACCCATGCAATGTCCATCATTCTTGAAGTCTAGGGTAAGTGTATTATTGCGAGCACTATTGCCAGCGCGAACACGGCCCCAAACTGGAAGTGCAACATGGCCGTTCGCTTAATACCGGTAATAAAAGCTCTACGTTCCGTTGCAGTGAGTACCGAGCGTACATTGGAGAATGCCAGGGGAAATGTAATCCAGACCAGCAGGCTAAAAAGTGGTAGGATGCCGGTTAAGGCAAAAATCGTTACGGCGACATAGCAGCCAATCAACAGTACTGCGTGGAAGATTTGCCCGAAGCGCTGACCAAAGCGTACCGGCAGCGTGCGTTTCTGCACTGCCAGGTCATCCGCATAGTCGCGCATGTTGTTCATGTTGAGTATGGCCGTCACCAGAAAACCTACCGGCACGCTTGCCGCAAACGCTCGCCATGACCACTGCGGAATCTGTACGTAATACGCGCCCCAGGTCATCAAGAAGCCCATCGCTATATACACCAGAATATCGCCAAGACCACGGCTGGCGAATTTGAGCGGCCGGGCACTGTAGAAGTAGGCTATCACTATGCCTACCAGCCCGAATAAGAGGATCAATGGCCCTACCAGCAAGGCCAATCCCAGGCCCAATAGCGCGGCGAGAACAAAACAGGTGACACCTCCGGCCTGCACCTGCTTCTCCGTCATCTCATTGCGGAAGATCACCGTCATTGATCCCAGCGAGCCTGGATGGTCAAGCCCATAGCTGTAGTCAAAATATTCGTTAAAATAGTTCGTTCCAATTTGCAGGAACAGCGATGCGAACAACGCCAGCAGGAACGGCACGATATGGAATACTCCCTCGTAAGCGGCCACCGCCGTTCCCACCAGCACAGGACTCACCGAGGCCGTCAATGAAAAGGGACGACTGGTTTTAAGCCACACCCTCCAGGATGGAAAGCGTTTCTTAGAATCAGTTGTAGGAAATTGTTCCATGCTCATTTATTCCGTTTTCTTCGTCTTCGCCTGTTCGCGCTGGCGTTTTGCCTCTAACAGCTTGCTTGCGACCGGCGTGTCCTGTTGTTCTTCCGATGTCTCAGTTTTAACCGGGCTTTTCGGTGTTTTCTCAATAGCCGGTTTTGACTGTGATTGCCGCGGAATATTGCTCATCTGTTGTTTCACCTGAATGGGTGGAGATTGCGGCTTGAAACTCGTGGCACGATTCTGGCGCTCCTGGCGACTTGTGCGTATCGTCCCCAGCAGCGCGTTTCCTGCTGTTTCTGAAACGTCCTGTAGTGCCAGCCTTGAGCGATGCAGGCTTAGATGGGCAATCAACCATTGCCAGCTTATCACCAGGAATTCCAGGCTGGAAAGGCGACGTAAGGCGATATCTACCGGCAGGAGTAAGGCCGCCAGCGCCAGCAGCCAGAAGACAATTGGCACGGCAGCTGAGACCGGCTGCAAATTATTCGCGAACGCAGCTGTGTAATCTGTTGGTCCTAGCAGATTGCCTCCATCAGCCGCGGCCAGCTGCGCCAGGAATGCCCGATTTGTCCCTGTATTCAGGTACTCTGGTGAGTAGGGAACTACTAACCCCGTGGTGCTTGCCAGCTGGCTTCCACCCTGGGATTTCCAGGTGACCTGCAACAGGTAAGCTCCGACCTGTTCAGCCGGAAAATTGCCCTGCCATCGCAGAGGCGCCGCTGGCTGTAATGTCACCGTTGATTTTGAGAGGTCGGGATTGATAATGGTTGCCGATACCTGCGCATTGCCTCCCGTCCCTGCTGTGCTACCGGATGGCAAGTCCACTGTTATCTGGCCCGTGCCACCCACTACCTGCGTATTCACATCTAATGCGCTTTGCGCCGAAGGTAGCGTCCATGTCACCAGATTCGCCCACCAGCGTGCGGCATTGTTCCATCTCAACCAGTTTGCCGTCCACTGGCCGAGCGCGTCGCTTGTCCAGGCTACCACGCGTCCCAGGCCGTATTGCCATGCTGCCAGCACGGGGTCATCCTGGTCGCTGATCAACACCAGTTGCGCCGCCGGTTTAGGCGTCGTTGCGACATAACCGTTCAGCATGGGAAGATTGCCCAATCCTGTCAGAATGGGATTCGCTCCCACGATGGCCGGAAGGAAGGGCTCCTGGACGATTGCGCGTCGCGCCGCCTGCTGCGTCTCCTTGAGCAAAATCTGTGGAATGGTAGCCGGATTATCGGCGCGATAAAAACGCCCCTTACCCCATGCCGCGATCTGCTGCATGGTATTGAAGTCAGCGAAAGAGGATGCGTTCGTCTCTACCGTCGAAACCGTAATACCCTCTTTTGCCATCTTCGTCACTTGCGCGAAGTAGTTATCGTAGGCATCGCCATCGCCCAGCAGGATCACATGCTTGATTTTAGCATTTGTGTGCAGCAGAACCTGTTCCGCGTTCGTCAGGTCGGGCATGTAGCTTGGCGGATCATCTGGGCTCATGGCATCGATGGTTTTATCAATGGCCGCCGGGTTCGTCACATGCTGCATCGGCACAACTAAGCTGCCATATGCGTCTGAGACTCCCACCTGGTCGCGCGGAGTCAACAGGCTAATCACGCCTTTCGCGGCCACTTTCGAAATATTGATCTCGGCGTCATTCTCCAGGCTTTCAACGATCAGCACCACGGCGATGCTCGGCGTATCTTTGTGTTGCGGTATCTCCATGCTCACCGGCAGCGTCTCCTCAAGCGGCGTACCCGCGTAGCCTCCCACGCCATAGCTATTCTCGCCGCCACTCACCACCAGCCCGCGGCCAAGGTCGCGCACAAATGCCTGCAGCACCTGCATGCGCGCTGTTCCCAATTCGACAGCGGGCACATCTGCCAGCACAACTGCGCTGTAACCTGCCAGCCCATCCAGTGTCACCGGCACATCGTTAGGCGTACCCAGCGTCACATTAATCTTTGTCGCCTGCAGCGCAGCCACGATATTGTGTCCCTCGCCGGGTTGTCCCTCGATCACCAGCACACGCGGCGGCCCCTGCACGTTTACAAAAGTCGAGGCCACATTATTTTGTGGAATCGTATCCAGGGGGGCAGCCAGCGTTACACGAAATGTATGGAAACCCGGCGGCGGGGCCGATAAACTGAAGCTGACCTCCTGCTGACCGGCAACCATATCAATGGTCTCCGTCGTTAGCAAGGTTTGATCAAGATACAGGCGCAGCGTTGCGTGCTGGGCAACGGTGCTGAAGAGGTTCACATGTAATAGAAAGCGTTCATTTACCTGCAACTCGCCGGGCGCATTAAGACCATTGATGCGCGCCTCAGAGCCAGTAGAGGTTGGTAGGGGAACGATATCGAGCCGGATACCCTCCTGCTGCAATAATTGCGCTTCCTGCAGGGCGTCTCCCAGGTTCTGCTGCCCATCCGTCAAAAGCACGATGCGGCGCATACTATCCGTCGGCAAAATGGCCGCCGCCAGCCGCAAGCCAGCGGCCAGATCGGTGAAATTGGTATCGGGCGTAGACTCAAAGTGCGAGAAATCTACCTGTGAGCCTACCGATTGTTCTACCAGCGCATTACGACCCACCGCCACGATGCCAACCTGGTCGTCAGTACTTTTATGTTGCAGCGCATTGGTGATCCATTGCTCGATAAAAGCGCGTTGCGAGGTCGTACTATCGGAAATGTCGCCGACAAATACTACCGCCTGCCGCGATACTGGCATTGAGAACGCCGCACCCGCCAGCGCGCTGATCACCAGCACGAACAATGCTAGCCGGCAGACTAGAATCAAAATCTGCTGCCGGCGAGGGAACGGCAGCGACATATTGCGCCACGTGAGAAATACCAGTATTCCTATCGGTAGTAGTAGCAACAACAGCCAGGGCTGTTCAAAGGTCAGCATCATCGTTCCCTTTATCTGATTTCGCTATCTGGCGAGCAACCAGGGCGTACCCTTGCCGCCCGGCATGTCATTCTGAGCACAGCGAAGAATCCCTTATCTTGACCGCAATCGAATGCCATTACGCCTCACCTGCTTGACTGTTTTAACAATACGACGCCTCGTCTCTCTATACTGCGCCTCTACTGCATCCTGTATTCCGCCGAAGAGTCCTGTATGCCTGATTAACTGTCCCTGCCCGTTATAGCGTGATAGATATCCTACACTTTGCCCTGTTCCGCTAGCCGCCTTACGCGCATAACCCCGGCTAAAGAGCCACCATTCGGCGCACAGGACCAGCAAGAAAAATGCCGCAATCCAGGGCCAGATTTCACGTAACACACGTGGCACAGCGCTGCCATCCGTTGTGAAACTGCTGCTATGTATAATGGGCAGCGCGTTTGCCGGTGCCAGGCGCGATTGCGAAGGGTCGAACAAATTCACGGCAAAGGCGCCATCCCGTACCTGACCCTGCACCTGCTGAGCCACCAGGTAGATGCCGGTAGCATCCGTCCGCGCGAAAGCCGTCGCCGGAAATGGGGGCGCAACCGTAACCGGCTTTTGACCCGGCGCGGTAATCGTCACCGAACTTGCTCCCGGCCAGGTCGCAATCGTCACCGGTGTGCCCGGTGAAACCTGTCCATCTCCCGCCACCGGCTGTGGTAGAAACCAGTTGACCATGTTGTAGATCAGGATAGGGAAACTGGGCTGCAGCGGAAAATCACTATCATGCAGATCGAAACCCAACGCCGCCACGCGCCGGTTATTCGTGATGCCGGCGATCAGCAGCGGCGTCTGGGGAGTAGTAATCACCGGCTGTGCCCATGCTGCCGGAGTAAGTGGGTGGCTAGCACGCAACACATGAATGCTGCTCAAATCGACATCTTGCAGCAAATCGGCGCTATCATTACCGGCGCTAATTTGGCTCACGCTGATGTCCTGCCCCGCTTTACCAAAGATATACGAACCTGCCGGGGGATTTACGAAGAACAATCCCCCGGGCGGCAATGCCGGTGGTACAAATCCGTCGAATACCGTCAAATCAAACCCACCCGTATTGACGTATTTGGCCGGGGTCGTCTCATACAGATCGATATTCGATTGCAGGCGCAGGGCCGCTTCAAGGAAGCTATTGCCTTTCGTTACCAGCAATACTTTGCCGTGTAACGAACTGCCTGCAATGGCCCACGCATCGTGATCGACCGTCATCGGGTCCTGCACATCCAGCTTCGCGTGCAGGAAATGGGTCGTCGCGGGCAATGGCCCCCATTGCAAGGAACCGCTTGCTCCTGGCGCCAGTTCAATGTTTTGCACGCCAATCAGTTTGCCATCGGCATATAGCTCGACCGGTATCGAGCGCTGTGAATGACTATAATTGGCGACCTGCGCCAGCGCCGTTAAATTACCATCCAGGTTACGCGAAGCCAGGGCGATCAACGCGACATTACCGGCATCAGTACCGATTTTCAAGTAACGCACGGGAACCGGCAGCGCCAATGCCTGGTCGGGCGACAGGACATGCCCATCGCCAACCACTAAAATCTGCGTGTTCGGGCGCCCGGCCGCCAGCGCCGTTGCCAGCGAAAGCGCCTGCTCAATGTCGGCATCCTGGTTTGTTACCTTCGCTCGTTGCAGGGCCGCATCCAGCTGTCCCTTATCCTGTGAATTCGCAATCAACACCTGCGGCGTGCGTGCCATGGTAATCAGAGAAACGCGATCATTGGGGCCAATGCCCGCGATCAGATCGCTGATCTCGCTCTTCGCCTCCTCAAATCTACTTGGAGCTACATCGGTGGCCTGCATGCTCGCCGAGGCCTGTAAGATGATAATAGTATTGCCGCTGATGGGACTGCTGAAAAAGGTCGCGGGACGTGCCAGCACCAGCACAACCACGCTTGCCGCCAGCAACTGCAACAGCAACAGTGGCGTAATGCGCAAACGCTGCCACGGGCGGCTTGCTTGCAAATCCTGCAAAGCCTGCTGCCATAACAGCGTACTGCTGACGACCCGCTCCTGCCGTTTGGGCCGCATAAAGTAGAGCAACAGTATGATTGGTATGATAATGCCGAAGGCCAATGCCGCCGGAACCAATAATGTCATTTCACCAACTCGACCTGTCGTAATAATCGTTGTACAATATCAATCACTGCCGTATCGCTAGGGATCATCGTATACGTCATCGCCTGTGCATGGGCGAACGAGGCCAGTTCCTGCGTAAATTGCGCCAGGCGCTGCCGGTAGGCTTGTAAAACCGCTGACGAAGCGCTAACCTCGATGCTCCCCGCGCCCTCGCTGTCTTTCAATCGCCAATCGCCCTGCAAATCAGGTTCAAGCTCATCCGGCGCCAGTATTTGCAACAGCGCGACCTCCTGGCGCAGCTGCCTTACCGCTCGCAATCCGGTCGCGTACCCTCCTGGGGCCAGAAAATCTGAAATGACAATCGTCAGTCCGGGACCGGTTGCCACGCGTCCCAGATCGTAGAGTGCCCTGTTCAAATCGGTCTCCCCGCCATGTGGCAGCCGTTGTAGAAATTCGCCGACCGTCCAGATGGCATGTTTGCCACTGCCAACGCGTCTCTGTGCTGCCATGCGGTTCGTCAATGCTCCCAGAATGACGCTATCCTCGCACTTCAACGCCACATAGCATAGCGCGGCTGCCAGCCTCGTAGCTAGCGTAGATTTAGCCGGGGTTCCATACTGCATTGAATCGGAGCAGTCGATCAACACCGTAATTGTCAGATTTTCTTCCGCCTCAAAGATGCGCAGGAATAGGCGCTCGAGCCGCGCGTAGGCCCGCCAATCAATGCGCCGGAAATCATCCCCAGGAGCATAACGCCGGTAGTCGGCGAACTCCATCGATGATCCTGCCACCGGTGAGCGCCTGCGACCTGGTCTTCCGGTCGCCATCGACTTGCGTGTCATAAGTGCCAGGTTATCCAGTCGCTGCAATATCTCGGCATCTAATGGGAAACGGGCCGGAGCGTTTTCATTGGGCATTGCAGGTGACTCCTCTTGATAAGATTCTTCGCTTCACTCAGAATGACAGGCACCTGGGCCTGTCTGGAGCCATGTCTTCTTCGTTCCACTCAGAATGACAGGCACCTGGGCCTATCCAGAGCCATGTCACTCTTCGTTCCACTCAGAATGACAGGCACCTGGGCCTATCTGGAGCCATGTCATTCTGAGCGAAGCGAAGAATCTCTATTATATTTCCTCCACAATCGCCTTAATCAAATCCTCCGGCGTGATCCCATCGGCGAGGCCGTCAAAATTCAAAATAATGCGATGGCGCAGCGCGGGAAATGCTACCTCCTGCACGTCTTCCTGGGAGACGTTAAAACGGCCCTCCAGCAGCGCGCGCACCTTAGCCGCCAGAATCATGGCCTGCAGACCGCGAGGGCTGGCCCCATAGCGCACGAAATTACGCACTTTTTCGGGCGCATCTTCGTTATCTGGATGGGTCGCCAGCAGCAGGCGCACCGCGTATTCCTTGATGTGCATTGCGACCGGGACGGCTCGCGCCACCTCGATCATATGTGCCAGCTGTTCGCCAGTCGCTACCTCGCTGGCATGCAGCGTCTGCGTACCCACCGTGGTATCGATGATGCGCATCAGATCTTGTGCATTGGGAAAGTTGACCAGGATTTTAAGTAGGAAACGGTCGAGCTGCGCTTCAGGTAGGGGGTAGGTGCCCTCCATCTCCAGCGGATTCTGCGTCGCAAGCACAAAAAATGGCCTGGGCAAAGGCCGCGTCGTATCGCCAACACTGACTGTGCGCTCCTGCATGCCCTCGAGCAGTGCCGATTGCGTCTTAGGCGTTGCGCGGTTCACCTCGTCGGCCAGCACAATGTTGGCGAAGATCGGGCCTGGCTGGAAGCTGAAGACGCGCTTGCTTCCCGATGGCATGGTGTCATCAACCTGCTCGGTCACAATCGTTGTGCCTACAATATCAGCCGGCATCAGGTCGGGCGTGAACTGGATACGCGCGAATTTCAACGACAGCGCGTCGGCCAGCGTGCGCACGAGCAACGTTTTACCGAGTCCTGGTACGCCTTCCAGCAGTACATGACCGCCAGCGAGCAGGGCTAAAAGCAGTTCGCGAATCACCCGCTCCTGCCCTACAACGATAGAGGTCAGTTCTTGCTCCAATTTTTGCGCGGTTTCTACAAACGCGGTGATGTCTTCAACGCCTGGTTCTGTTGACACCGCTTCAGAAGAGGCATGATTTATTGCATCGTCATCAATGGCTTCTTTGGACGTGACGAGTTGTTTCCCTACGGACGACGTATTTTCACTTTTCTTTGCCATATGATCAATGTTGTCCTTCTAAGGTATCGAAATAGCCGTGAACGAGGTCTTTGAGATCGAGCGGTATATCGCTGTTATCAATGGCGTCGTGAGCCATAGTATTATATTCCTGGATCACCTGTGAGTATGGGATGGATTGCCCAGGCTGCACTATACCGTTATTGCCGCCATTAGTTTGCGAACTGCTGCCCGAACCAACCTGCCCAGGAACGTATACCTGCTCGCCATTTCCCGGCTTATTCCCGTTGTTATTTCCACCGCCGCTGCCTCCATGTCCCTGTCCGCCCTGTCCCTGGCCTTGTTGCCCCTGTCCCTGGCCCTGTCCCTGGCCTTGCTGCCCTTGCCCCTGGCCCTGCCCCTGGCCTTGCCCTTGCTGCCCCTGCCCCTGTTGCCCCTGACCTTGCTGCGCCTGGCCTGGATTACTACCATCACCGGCCTGTGCAAGCGTATTTTGGGCCTGCTGCAAGCCCTGGGTGGCCTGATCGATACTGCCCTGGTTGGCAGTAGCGCTGGCAGTTTGGGAAGCCGCGTTCGCAACCTCTTGTGTGGCAGCATTTATATCGCTCGCATTGCCAGAGGCGACTGCCTTGGCCAGGTCATGCAGAGCGGAACTCAGAGTTGGATCTTGTGATGCCTGCCCCGCGGCCTGCTCAAGTTGTTGCGCGAGTTGGGCCCGCTGCGCCGGTGATAACTTACTGATTTGCGAAGCCAGATTTTTGAGCGCCGAGGCAAGCGCCTTACTATCGCCATTAGCAAGCGCCTGCCCCAGGGCTTGCAAGGCAGCATTTGAACTACTTTGTAGCGCGGAACTGGCGGCGGCGTTGGCCTGTATTTTATTGCCGTTCTGTGGATTGCTCAGTTGTGATAGTTTTGCCTGCGCCTGAGCAAGCGCCTGTTGTGCCTGGGCTTCATTCTTTGCGTTGGTCAGCTGAGCTTCCAGGTTCTTCAGTATCTGATCGATCATCTTGCGCTCTTCTGGAGAGGTCGTGGTTTGATGGTCAATTGCGTTGCGCAACCGCTCGATGGCCGCGATTTGCTTGTTGATGCGCGCCTGGAATGCCGCCTGTTGCTGGAGAATGGCGGTCATTGGATTGGGCAGCGTCAGCAACAGGACAAACGCAATGATCACAATGGCGGCGATAATCAGGAAAGAACGGCGCGGGCGTAGAGAGATTGATCGCGCAGGTGCCTGCTTGCCTAATTGCGTCAGGGCATCACGGCGTTGCAGAATAGCCAGTGTAGACTCCTGGTGTTGAAATTCCCAGGCGGTACTCAGGCGGTCATGCAATGCCAGGCGCCTATCCACGATGCGAGCTGTACCGGCCAGCGAGGGACGCAACCATAAGGCCAGCGCCAGCGCGCACAACAGGCAGGTTGAGCCGGCTCCAATCGCCCAATAAAGAGCGCTTGCCCAGGGAACAAGGCGCGAGACTAGCAGCAATATTGATGCCAGGATCAGGCCGGTAACGAGACCTGTTCTACCCCATCCCAGCACTTGCTGGATGGTCAACTTCCTGCGCCAGGGACGCAAGGCCGCTATTAATTGCTCGCTACTGGCCGGTTCAGAGGCTCCAGCCAGCACTTTTGCTATGCGCGATGGCGCGATAGTCGCCATGATCGTGAAACCTTTCCAGAATGACTTCCGGCGGGCGACCAGCAGGGTCGGCCCTACAGAGAATCATTCCCTATCCTGATGACTCGCCTTCAACTATACTGGTGCTACATCTTCTTTCTCATCTTCATCGCTGTCTTCTTCGCTCTGGTCCTCTTCAATATGAGGGGTGGTGAACCATCTCGTATTGTTAAGCACAAATTTCAGCCGGCCAACCGGATTAGGCTTGACGAACCACATACCCAGCACAAAGAAGACAAACGTCATCACAATGCTCAACACGCTGTAGACAGCCCACAGTGGGTAACTATGACTGCCTATCTGGTATGTACCGATGACGCTCCCGCCGGGAAGGGCGCTCACAAGTGCCGCGATTGGATTCCAGCCCAGCAGGTGTGGCGTTGTACCTGAGCCAAGCCCAAGGAAGGATGGCCCTCGCAGTAACAAAAGCGCTACCCAGGGTCCCAACATCCAGAGGACGCAGCCCATATACGTTATTGCCGTTGATACCGTGGGCCGGCGCACAATCGTCGAGCAAAACAGGCCAAACGCCCCGATAGGTATCGCTGTAAATACGAAAACGACAACAGCATTGAGTACCTGCGAGGGTGCGACTCCACCGAAGAAAAAGACCAGGCTAAATAATGGTAGCGAGGCCGCGATCAGCAGAAATGTACTCGCCAGGCCTGCCACCAGCTTGCCCGCCAGCAATGAGAAAGAGGAGAGCCGCGAACATACCAGCATGTCAAATGTCTGCCGCTCCTTCTCACCGTTAATGCTGGTTGATGTGAATGCCGGTGCGATGAACACAACCAGAAAGAGCTGCACAATCGCCAGCAGGTTATACAACTGCGCCCCTATCTGGCTCAGCAGGTAATTCTGGTTGCCGTTGAACGCGCTGGCCTGGGCAAGAAAACCAAAGCCTAACAGCCCCATCACGACCAGGTAGATGATAATGACCCATACCGAGCGCTCGCGACGCAGGCGCAAACGCAGTTCTTTTGTAAGTAATGCCGCGAATGTCATGAAGGGAGACTCCCTTCTGTAATACTCATGAATACTTCTTCTAATACGCCACCACTGCTGCGTGGGGCGAAGGAGACAACGGGTATCTCCTGGGTAATCAGGTGTGCCAGAATTTTATGCAGCCCTCGATCATCGCCAGAAAATTCCGCCAGGATCAGATCGCCGTTTTCGTGTTCTACATTGCTGATTTCCGGTAACTCTTTCAGCATCTGAACAGCATCACCGGCGCGTTCCAGTACGCGAATTTCAAGTCGACGGCCCTTGCCCAGGCGCTGGGAAACCTCGTCCATATTTCCCGCTAGTACGAGCTTGCCGCCCTGGATAATGGCGACGTCGCTGCACATCTCGGCCATCTCCAGCAGAATATGCGAGCTAATCACAATGGTCTTGCCCATTCCTTGCAGGGTGCGCAGCAATTCGCGCAGTTCCACGCGGGCGCGAGGATCGAGGCCCGAAGCCGGCTCATCCAACAATAATACTTCTGGATCGTGTACAAGCGCCCGCGCCAGGCACAGCCGCTGCTTCATGCCGCGTGAGAGCGTCTCGACAAGCGCCTCACGCTTCGATGTCAGGTCAACCAGCTCCAGCAGATCGTTGATGACGCGGGTACGTTGCGCGCGTGGCACGCCATGAATGCCAGCGTAGAATTCAAGGTATTCGACTGAAGTGAGATCGGGATAGACACCAAAGAAATCTGGCATATAGCCAACCTTGCGCTGGATGACGGAAGGCGCCTTGCTGATCTCCTCGTCGCCAAACCAGACCTCACCCTGTGTAGGGGGGATCAATGCGGCCAGGATACGCAGAAGCGTCGTCTTGCCCGCTCCGTTCGGACCGATCAGCCCATAAATCGAGCCGTCTGGGATCACCATGCTCAGGTCGCGCAGCGCATCGACGTTGCGATAGCGTTTCTGTACATGTTCGACTTTGATCATTGTCCGACCACCCCCTGCAAATTCAGTGCCGGCTTGCCGAAGACTATTGTATTCGATGACGCGTTCTGATTACCAAATTGTACCAGCACCCGTCCACCCGGGCCAACATATGGCGCCGTATTTGCAGGTGAAAAGGTTTGCGCTATAAACGTAATCTGGTCCCAGGCATGCGTCTGCCAATTGTATAACAAGGCCTGCTGGCTGCCGTCGGTCAATGGCCCCGATCCGGTTGGATTTGCTACCTGCGTCACATTGTTGGGTTCGGTCAAGATCAAATTTTCAGACTGCAGGTGCGCGGCATCAGGCAGGATGAATTCAAATGTGACAGTCCCCTGCGTCAGCGTGTAGAAACCAGGTACGGGCGATTGCACATTGCTGCCCTCAACGTCAACGATCTGCCCATTCAGCAGGCTTGAGGGCAGGTTCAGTGTGCCGGAATATTGCACGTCCAGCGGGGCCTGGATCATCGTTTCGTTCACGCCCGATGTGCTGGCGCCATTGACCGTGATATCTGAATTGTTGTTCAATCCGGGCGGTTGGGAGTTCGTCCAGCCGATTAACGTTGCCGGTGCCCCGGCGATCAACAGCGGGTCGCCGTTCGACACAGAAGAAATCGGACCGCCGGAATAGATGAATGTGCCCCCTCCAGGCCCAATGATTACGCCGCGTTTATAAATCGTGACAGGGCACGGACTGCCGCCGCCGCAATAGTAGCCGGTATAAATACCATCCAACGCGGATAAGATGGCAATATGGCGTTGCTTCTCTGTCTGCAGTTGCGAGTTTCCAACATAGCCATAGGGCATGCCGTTAGCAGCTGCGATTTGAGCGGCCAGGAGCATGCCTGGATTCGTCGCCGTGTTGAGTGGCAGGTTGACGAGCTTTGTCTCACCCGCCGCCAGATCGCCTATATTTACATAACTATTGGGCATCAGCACGTAGACATCGCTTAACGCCGTTGGCAGGGTATTGGTGACTGTGCCGGTGAGGGTACCATTTTTCAGCGTCAGGTGAGAGACAATGCCCCCGGTAACCTGGCTATCCTGGTCAGAAACCAGGGAGCGGAGCGTCCAGATATCTACCCCCTGCAAATTGACATCCGTCCCATCCTGGGATGGGGCGATAACGGTGTTTGGTCCTGAATTCGTGTTGCCGGATTGGTAATACTGGTCAGATGAGGGCTGCACCAGGCCATCGCCGGTGAAGTGGATGTGATAATCGCCCTGGTTTGGCACGAAGATACCCAGATAGGTTGTTACATGGCTGACCGATCCACCCTGGCTCAATTGCACGATGGTAATGCGATTGCTTACAATCGACGTTCCCTTCTGCTGCAGGGCCAGTCCGTAGGTGAGAACTGAGAAGACGACGACGCTGCTCAAAACGATACGCCAGCTCCAATCTCTCTTTTTACGCCAGCGCACAATGATCAAGCGCACCGGCCCCAGGATGAGGATATAGCCAATCAGCAGAATAGCCAGTACCCACGGCGATGGCAAGGAATTGGGTACCAATGATTGTAGGAGATTTGTAAAGGGGTTCGTTTGTCCCTGGAAAGAGACACCTCCAGCGCTGGTGTTCGCCAGCAGAGAATCGCCCAGGGTGCGCAGCAGCAAGCCTTTCCACAAATCGCTCGCCCCTGCCCATCCTACCACAGGTTGCAAGGTAGGATCGAAAGCAACGTAGCAGACGGTGCCTTCACCGTAATTTCCTTGCGCAATCAATGGAGTATTACCCTGTGCCAGGATTGTTTCTCCAGAGGCAGTTACCTTGCCTGTACTGATCGTTATCGGCTGCTGAATCGTTCCATCCGGCGCCTGCTTTGAAGGACTACCCACCGGAAGCAGTCTCGTACCCGTTCGTAATGTCGTTGCGCCGCTGACGCTTACGGGCAGCAAATTGCTCGGAAGCCCGGCTAATGTGCGCTGCCATTCAGGGCCGCCTGCGACAATCAATGCGCCGCCGCCGTTTACCCATGCCTGTAATGCTTCCAGTTGTTTTGCACTCAGCGTACTCGTCGTGAAATTGTCCAGGATGATAAGATCGAAGTTCTTCAGCACCGTTGCCTTATCAGGGAATGTGCTGGCGTTCAGAAAATCAGTGATCAGCAGCGTACTGTTATTGAAAGGGGTATATGCGCTGAGCGGGCCAAAGCCCGTGTTCGTATCGGAAAGAATGCCGACAAAGACATCGCCCTGATTAAGCGGTTGTAGGACACTATTTTGCGTGCGAACCGTATTGCCATTGCTATCCAGCAAACGAACAGTAAGTCCCGTCGCGCTGCTATAGATGGGGAGATAGATCGTGACCTGCTTCTGGGAGCCATTCGGTAATGTAATCGGTATCTGGTAGGTGGATTGAGAGCCAGGGTTACCATAATAGTTCTGCGCATCAGGCGAAGCGATTGAAATAGTGCCCGTAAAGTCAGCACCATTATTGCTGAGTGCTATCTGAACCGGAATCCAGTTTCCGCTCCGGTAGCGCGTGTTAAAACCGGCGTTCACCGAGAGTGTCGGCCCATCTGCCGCGCTAAAACCGGCCCTGGTATCTCTTGATTGCGCCAGTGCGGGCGCAGGCAGAAGAAAAAAGCTAACGAATAGTGCGAAAAGGGCGCAAAATCCGGCGCAACGGAAAAACATCCTACGATGAGGCCAATGGTTTATTATTTGCATAGTCCTGAGCCTCTCTTAATGAATGAAATAAGGTAGGGTCGAACCCCAACAATTTATAGACTAGTATAGATGACGGCTTTCATGACCATTTAGTTGCATCAAGAACCAGACGGCCATTGTGCCATTGAGAACTTGATTACCGCAAAAGACGCCACTGTGTTCTCTGGACTCTCCAGGCACAGCCCGCTATGAATACAATACGCTCATTGTACCCCATATGCTCTCGCTATGAGAAAAGAATGCGAGATGGCCGATAGAAACCAGTTAAATCTAAAATGGTGCGAAGATATTGACAACGACGGCCACGGCGCAGAAGGCTATGACGAAGATGAGCGCCAGCACATCGAAGCGTTCAATATGGAGCTGGCGGCGCTTGCTGCGTCTCCATCCCCGGCGCCCTCCACTGTAGCAGCGCGCCTCCATTGCCATTGCCAGCAGTTCCGAACGCCGCAAGCCACTCAGGAAAAGAGGAATCAGTAATGGGCCGATTTTCATGGCCCGCCGGATGAAATTGCCCGAATCAAATCGCACTCCCCGCGCGGCCTGCGCCTTCGTCAGGCGCTCCACTTCCCCTACCAGGATGGGGACAAACTTAAAGGCAATGACGAGTACCATAATGAAAGCATTCACGGGCAACCCCAGCCTTTGTAGCGGTGAAAGCAGCGCCTCCATGCCATCGGTAAGATCAACTAACGAGGTGGTGAAGAGTAGCAGAGCGGTCAGGTAATAGAGGAAGAGGGCGCGCACAATAGCTGATGCGCTATGTAAAATGCCCTCCTGCGAGATTGAAAAAATGCCCCAATGCCAGATCAAGGTGGTGTACTGAGTGGGCGAGGAGTAAAGCAGCACCTGAAACACGAAAATGAATAGCAAAAGGATCACAATGGGCCGGAAGGTGCGCCAGATATAACTGCCAGGCAGCTGTGAAGCCCATTGCACTGCCAGGCAACCGAACAGGCAGACCGCAAAAGCTGCGTAAGTGCCAACGTAGGATACCAGGGCAATCAGCAAGATCGCGGACATAAGCTTGATGCGCGGGTCCATACGCGTCAGGCTTGAGCCATTATTGACGAATTGCCCGAAGGTAATGTTTCTGGAAAGCTCAATCATCTGCCTGTACCTCTGGTGGAGATGTAGTAGCACCCCTTGCCGGGGCCAGGCCCTCCCTTGAGCCTGCCGGATACCCTATCGCTGCCTCTAAATCTTCCAGTCGTAATACATCCACCGGCAAGGTCGGTATCACCTCTTGTAAGGTGAGAGCGATATGAGCGGGTTCAGGGAGCGCGATATCGCGGATCGCCAGTTCGCTGCCGCGGGCGAGTATCTCGCGCGCGGTTCCGCTCAAGATGATACGTCCCTCGTCGATGATGTAAAATATATCTGCCAGCCCTATGACATCTTCCAGGCTGCTGGACGTGTACACAATCGTCAGGTTATGATCTTGCTTCAGTCTCCTCAAAAATTCCAGCAGCTCTCGTCTTCCACGCGGATCAAGTCCTGCTGAGGGTTCATCAAATACAATTATGCGAGGCTGCAGCGCCAGCACGCCCGCGATTGCGACGCGGCGTTTTTCGCCTCCGCTCAGAGCATAGGTATAGCGCGTGCGAAAATCCTCGTAGGAGAGTCCAACTGCCTCCAGCGATTCGCGGACCAGGCGGCGCGACTCGGCCAGCGGAACTTTTTTGAGCCGCGGCCCAAAGGAGACATCCTTGCCGACCGTATCCTCGAAAATCTGCGATTCGGGCGATTGAAACACTACGCCCACATTCGACCGCAGGCGCTCAATCATCGTGGGAGTACTCACCTCAGTTCCCTCGTAGATCAAGCTGCCTGCCGCCGGTTTAATCAGGCCCGCCAGCAGGTCCACGACTGTCGATTTCCCCGCCTTTGTTGGCCCTACCAGTGCCACCAGCTGGCCTTCAGCTATGGAAAGCGAGACGCCTTTTAATGCTTCAACCGCGAAAGGCGTACCGCGTAAATGCGTGTAGCGCACGTCCCTTAGTTCAATAAGCGGCCTCGCTGAAACGTTGTCGCGTCGCGTGTTATCGCCTTGTAGTGTAGGGGAAAACATTGTGGTTGGGGTCGGGCTCGCATTGCTTGTGGTCGGTCTGATGCCGGGTGACCCGGCTTCTTGCGATAACATTGCATCCTTCAGCTGTTCAGCGGTCAGAACAACGTCTGGCAGTTTGCCCCATCCATGGGTCTTCAAATATCTCCCTAGACGAGTGACCGCCGGGACATCCAGGCCCACTGCCCGCAGCTCGTCTCCGCGCGCGAAGACATTGGCCGGTGTATCGTCCATCAAAACGCGTCCCGCGTCCATCACGATCACGCGCTCAAAGGCCGGAATCTCGTGCATAAAGTGGGTAATATGCAGAATGGTAATGCCGCGTTCGCGCGCTAAACGCTGCACGGTCCGCAACAGTTGCTGCGCTGTATGGCGAGAAAGCATGGTCGTTGGCTCATCAAGCAGCAGGTAACGAGGGCGCATCGCCAGCACTCCGGCAATGGCAACGCGCTGTTTCTGTCCCACGGATAGCTCGTTGATTGCCATCTGCGTGTATGGTTCCAGTTGGAGTAACACCATTGCCTCTTGCACGCGTTCTTCGATCTCGAAGCGCGGCAGGCCAAGATTTTCCGGCCCGAAGGCGATATCGTCAATGACCGTGTTTGCCACCAGTTGATCGTCTGGATTTTGAAAAACGATGCCTACATGCTGGTGAATGGTCCATAGAGCTTCTCCGCCGGCAGTAGTCGGCACTTCGTCAACCAGGATCGAACCGCTCGTTGGTTGTAAGAGTCCCACCAGCAGCCGGGCCAACGTGCTTTTACCTGATCCATTCTGTCCAATGATAGCTATCGTTTCGCCGGCGCCGATGCGCAAAGTTACCGCCCGCAGCGCATCACGTACATCCTGCTCGCCGCGTTTGCTGTAGCTGAACGTGACATTATCGACTTCAATCATCGTTAATAAGGCAATTCATCGCGAGATTTCTTTTCGGGCGCGCGTACAACCCCGCGCCGGACGATGTCTACGGCACGTGCGATAATGACGGTTAAAATCGCAGCCAGCAGCGCTTCCGCGATTGCTTGTGGCAGCACTGCGACGATGATCACCGGAGCGGGAACGCCCGCAAACGGCGCATCTTGCCGCCAGATGCCGAAAGCTAGTACGAATACCGTGTTGGTTGCCGCGCCGATGATACCGGCGGCAAATGCTGCTACATCCCGGTTGACGCGCCTCAATCCTGCATACGTGAGCCAGGAGGTGAGGCCGATCAAAATGCGGGGCACGAATGCCACCAGCGGGTCTTTGAAAAGAGGGATTGGAGAACGTAAGAAGCTGATAAGACCGAAGAAAAAGCCGGTTACCATGCCCACAACCGGGCCTTCCAGCACGCTGCCCAGGATAGTAGGTACGTGTTCGATGGTTGCGCTTGCTGTAAGATTAGGCACCGGGATAAACCCGAGTACAGGCACAATGCCCATTATAATAGTGATCCCCACCAGCACGCCTGCCGCTACGATGCGTTCTGTCGTGAGCGTCCAGGTGCCGGTTGTAGAGGGCATACTTGTAGACTTGCGCAAGTTAGATACTCCTTAAAGGACTCGAAAAGGGAGCTACTATTTTCCCAAGTATACTCAGTATGATGAGCGAGTGTCAAGAAAGCTAGCAGCCAGCAATCGAGATTTTAGAGGGAAATGAGCTTCACTCCATCCGGGCCGCCGATGATGGCTCGCTCGGCCATATGCAAAAATAATCCTGTCTCAACGACCCCGACGATGGCGGAAATTTCCTTGTGGATTTCCCATGGATTGTCGAGGCCGTTGGCAAAGAAACAGTCTACAATGAGGTTGCCGTTATCCGTGCGATAGAGGCTTTCGCCAGCTTGTCTCACACGTACTGCGGCTCCTAATGCCTCTATATGCTGGCTGACCGGGGCTAGCGCGAATGGAATGACTTCAACCGGTACAGGGGTCGCCAGCCCCAATTTTTTCACCAGCTTGGTGACGTCCGCGATTACCACGAAGCGTCGTGAAGCAGCTGCCACGATCTTCTCGCGCAGTAGCGCGCCGCCCCCACCTTTTATCAGATTCAACTGCTCGTCGATCTCATCAGCCCCATCGATGTCAAGGTCAAGTACCGGATGTCTATCCAGGTCTGTTAGCGGGATGCCCAGGCTGCGGGCCAGTTGTTCTGTAGCCTGCGATGTGGGAATGGCACCGGCAATGCGCAAACCGCCGGCAATACGCTGCGCAAGCGCATAGACCATATGCGTTGCGGTTGTGCCTGACCCCAGGCCGATCAGCATTCCATCTTCGACGAGTTTCGCGGCTTCCACGCCGGCCAGGTGCTTCCATGTTTCCTGCTGGCTATCGTGTTGCATGATCTTCTTTTCTTTCTCGCATGTTTAGACTTCAGAATTAAACCTGGTACAATTATACCGCAAGAGGGGCTATCCTGATGCCTGGCACCATGGGTAATCATCGGTGCTATCTACTTGTCATTCTATGCCCATCGTGATACACTCTTCCTTGCATAACAAAACAAAGGACATCGCATGATCATGTCTGATGGTAGTAATCATGGCTAATCAATGGCGTATTCTCGTAGTTGAAGATGAGCAGAATCTCAACCGTTCTAGGATAGAACTCCTGCGTAAGGATGGCTATGCCGTCCAGGGAGTGGCGAACGGTGCTGAGGCGATTCGGCTCCTGTGGACCGAAAACTACGATGTGGTGATCTGCGACCAGAAAATGCCAGACGTGGATGGGTTAGAGTTCTTGCAGTGGATGCGAGCTTTTCGCCCTGATACACGCATGATCATGATTGCCTCCGCTGATTCCTCTATCACGCGAACGCAAGCTCTGGAGGGCGGTGTCGTTAGCTACCTGTTGAAGCCGGTAGATATCCATGTCCTCAAAGAAGAGTTGCGACGCCTGCTCCAGCAGACGGGGTTTTCTGCCAGCCTGGACTCCTTTGATTTACTCGACCTGATCCAGATCATCTCCATGAGCCACAAAACGATTGCGCTGGTGGTCAATACCGGGTTACAAGAAATGGGTACCCTGCGATTTCGGAATGGAGAATTGGTCTGGGCGGAATATGGCATGTTGCGTGGAGAGGAAGCCTTTTTCGCGCTGGCAGCATATAAAAATGGTACGGTCATACACCAGCCCTGGAATGGGCATATAGTATCCAATGTAACGCAACCCCTATCACGTCTGATTCTTCAGGCGCTCCAGTATCGCACCAAGTATGCGACTGTACAGCAACTGAGCGGCGAGCAGGAAGCAATCAGGCCCGCAGAGGTGCGCCAGGATGTAATAGACGATAGTCCTTTCCTTGTTCTATCAGAGGCCCCGCCGCCCGGTGCAGTTGATCCGGCGACCCCTATCACGCCGCTTATGCTGCCAGAAATAGAACCTGCCGCAGAGCCTGCCGTTGCGGCATCTCCTCAACCGGTAGCCAGTGAAGAAAAGGAATGGTGGCAAGAATCAAACGAACATAGAAGAATGATCCGTTCGCAGAAGGCGTACCGTGGAGAGGATGCCGCGGCTGCATCACCATCTCCCGGCAATGGGCATAAGAGCAATAGTGATTTCCCTGCCGCGAGTATTTCGCCCTCTACAGCACGCCGGACAAATGCCGGCCAACGAACCGATCTGCCGGGATGGTTGTTAGAACAGCCAACGCAGTTTGATCTGCCCGCGATGCGCCTGAAACCTTCCGCGGCTACCGGCCATATACCCGCAACACCATTTCAAAAGCCGGTAAAGCCTTCACCCGCGGAGTGGCAACCACCGCAGGCGAATCCAAAAGAAGGGGAGCCACCAACTCCCAGGCAAATGACCGGCCCGCAGCCGGTACCAAAAACAGGCAGCGGACCTCAACCCCGGATTGCCAGGCAAAATATCTATAAAACAGCGAACGAGGCGGCGTCTCCTGAATGGCAATTGCCGGAAGATAATAACGCGACCACCTTACGTCCTGGAGAGAGGCTTAAGAGTCTTACTCGCAAAACTGATGACTTGCATGCGGACGCTCTATACCAGCAGCATACTCCAGTTGTTGGGAAAGGCGATGCGCCCTCTCTAAATGGAAACCATGCGGTAGATCGAGCAGCCCCGCATCGGGAAGCCGGGGTAGCGCCGCTCTGGGGAGCGAATGGCTCGTCCAATGGCTCTCTACACTCTCCCAGGCGCAACTATGCTGCCCTCGTCGCCGCTCTGCAAACACTGGGTTATTCTGTGCCCGGTTTTATAGCTTCGGCAGTGGTCGGCCTTGATGGACAACCCATTGCGCAGGTAGCGGTTGACGACCTGGATATCTCGTTGATGTGCGACTCATTCAGCACGATCATGCGGGGAGCGCTGCTCTCATTGGATCAGGGTAAATGGGGCCAGCTTGAACAGACGGTCATTACAAGCGCTACTCATCATATCCTGTTACGCCTTGTTGGCAACGAGAAAGAAGCCTTTCAAGTGCTGATTACCACGCATGAAATGAATCCCGCAGAAAGCCTGGCCATCATGACAAATGTCGAGGTTGCTATTGCCTCTGCTTTGGGATAGGGACCAGCGCAGAGGCCTGGATGGAGAGACTTGTGAGCGAAACGAAACTACCACCAACTGAAGAAGAGAGACGCAATCACCGCTTTTCGTTCATTGTGGGTATGCTGATTGCGCTGGCGATCATCATCATTTTTGTCCTACTCTTCCATTAGCTTTTTGATGCGCGCAATATCGAGTTCTTGCGCGGTATTGCTCGATGGTTTAGACGGAGAAGATGGCCGCTCAAGTTTGTGCCCCGGGCGTTTCTTTGCCGGCGTGCCATTTTGTGGCTGGGGAGATATCAGCGGTGAAAGATGAGGGTTCCCTTCATCCAGGAGCGGAGTCTCGTTCGACAAGCTTGCCTGCGTTTTGAGGTCTTTCAACTGCTGCTCGACGATCTGCTCATCTGAAAGCTGGTCCAGCTGCATATCCAGGTTTCGTTTGTGCAACTCTGCCATAGCACGGGCGCGCGCTTCTGCCTCTATCACAGCATCCTGGGCACGATTTGCCCGCTCCCTATCTTTCTGGCTGCCGGTTTTCCCAAGCGCATCGAAGACCCGTTGTTGCAGTAGCGCATTGCGCCTGCGCGTAACGAGCAGGTCGATAGTTGTTTCTACCTCAGAAATTTTGGCTTCGAGCTGGCGTAGGGCGCTCCTCATTGTTATGACCAGCTGCTCCTGTTCCTGCTGCTGCTGTTCGTAGCGCTGAGCCTGCCTGATATATTCATTGTAGTGTGTAAGCGCGTCTCGTGCTGCCGGATCATTACTCTGCCGGATGGCCTGCTCTGCCTTCCTCATCCACGTTTGGGCCTCCGCCTTTCTCTCCTGGACGCGCGACTGTAACTTACGGCTCTGGGCGATAGCTGTGGCAACCTGCGTCTTGACCTGGACCAGTTGATTGCGCATATCAAGCTGAAGCTGGCGCAGAGCTTCTTCGGGATCGTCCGATTTCTCAACCACACTATTGAGATTGGCGCGCAACAAGGTGAGCACACGTTCCAGCAAGTTCATTTAGGTCTCTCCCAGATGATTCATTTGTTACAAATACTCTCACCTATCCTCCTGGAAAGGTATAGGCATTCCAAAAATGGGAATTTGTACGTGACACAGATTACGCTGAGCAATCTGCGCCACGTACAATGTTCGGCTGATTCCTGCGCTTATTCGGCTGCTGTAGTGTCGACGGTAGCCCCGGTGCTGTTCGCGCTGGCATTCGCTCCATTTGCGCTGCTCGCGCCATCCTGGCTATCTTGAGTAGACAGCGCGGGAACACGGCTCATCAGGTCGCCGATCCTGGTGCCACTGAGCAACTCGAAGAGCGCCGGTACCTGCGCCACCATGTTCATGATGTCGCCGGTGATGCGGCTGGCTCCCATGCCATTGTTGCCGTTTCCGGTCGAGACAATCGTCACCTTGTCTACCTTGCTCAACGGCTCGGAAATGGCGCGTACAATTTCGGGCATTCCTGTGAGCAGCTTATCGAGAACGGCGGCCTGGTTGTATTCGTGGAATGCCGCGGCTTTGACTTTCATAGCCTCAGCTTCGGCTTCACCTTTAGCGCGGATGACCTCGGCTTCGGCCAGACCTCTGGCGCGGATGACTTCGGCTTCGGCCAGACCGCGAGCGCGATTGGCCTCGGCGTCACCCATACCACGCGCCTTGGCGGCGTCGGCCTGGCCCTGAGCTTCCAGGATCAGGCGCTGGCGTTCTGCCTCAGCAACCGTCTCAACGCGCCTGCGTTCTGCCTCGGCAGCCTTCTGGATTGTGGCTTGCAGCTCGAGTTCGCGACGCTGAATTTCGGCCTGTTGCACTTTGATTTGCGCCTGTTTCTCTACCTCGGTTACTTTGACCGCCTCGGCGATGACCTGCTGCTGCATCATGTTGGCCTGAATATCATATGCCTTATCGGCGGAAGCCTGCTGCTTCTTTACTTCTGCATCGAAAGCCGCTTTTTTCAGTGACAGATTACGCTGCGACTCCGCTTGCAGTGCCAGTGACTCGGTCTCAGCCTTCACACGCTCTTGATCTGCTGCTGACTTCGCAACAGCTGCCTCGCGAGCGGCATTGGCCTGCTGAATCTGCGTATCGCGTTGTGCCAGCGCCGAGGCAATATCCGCCTGCTTGCGAATCTGCACGATCTGCGGGCGGCCCATGTTCGAGATGTAATCGTTCTTATCGCGTACATCTTTAATGGTGAAGGAGATGACTTCCAGACCCATCTTCTCCATATCGGGAGTCACGGTCTTGAGCATCTTGGCACCGACGTTCTCAGGGTCTTTGACCAGGTCCTCAACGGTCAACTGGCCGACGATACCGCGCAGGTGGCCTTCCATTACCAGGCGGATCAACGCTTCGCGTTCCTCCTGGCGTTTGCTGAGAAACTGCTCGGCGGCGGTTTTGACGCTCTCTTCGTCCGAACGTACCTTGATCTGGGTGACGGCCTCAACATTGACGGCCACGCCCTGTGTCGTGTACAGGTCCTGCGATGGGGCAACGTCAAAGGACATCAGCTCGAGCGAGAAATCCTGGGCGCGTTGGTAAAGGGGAATTACGAAGTGCGAACCACCCGTAATCACTTTAGTACCCCCTGCTCCATAAACGATCAGCGCCTGGTTGGGGCCAACCTTACGCAACAATCGCCCGATGGTCTGGATAACAATAATCACAACAACAACAATGGCGATGACGCCAACGATTAAAAGAACAATGGGATCCATAGAATACTACTCCTTTTCTTCTCGTCTTTACCCATCGGGGCAACGCTTGTAGTCGCCCACGTGTGCCACATCGGGTGAGACGTGTAACGCTTATTGTGGATCTTTTCGTTTGATCAATTGCGTGTCTGGTTGATTAGATTCCTCAAGCAATGAACGTAACTTTTCTAACTCATCCGGTGCCGGTGAATTAAAGTGCGTTTCCTCCTCATTGATAAAATGATCCCAGGTATCAACTTCCGCAACGCCGTGCGCGTAGTTAATCACGACTACTTCTGTATCGCGCTCGATACGTCGTCCATCTGTGCTGCGAGCCGCGATGCTCTTGCGCATGCCGCCCGGAGAAACGTAGAGGATTTCACCTATGCCCTGTTCCGGTATAGTCAGGCTGACTTTTCCGAGCAGACCTGTGCGATCCGAGACATCCTGTATCGTCGCACCCTCGCTGTCCCCAAACAGGCGACTGAGCAAGAGTAAGAGCAACGCGGCGATAATTATTCCACTGGCGCCTGCCAGCACCAGCGTCACAGCAGACATCAGGTGGCCGGCAGTGTGAAACAGGTAGCCGAAGAATCCGAATCCCAGCAGGAAAAACATCACCGAGGTGATGTTGACGTAAGAGAAAAAGGTTGCCAATCCTCCTGCTGAGTTATGCGCTGTGGAAGTATGGGCGTGCGCGTTTGTCGCGGGGGCATGAGCTATCGCATGACCATGAGCCGAGGTGTGCATCACTGCTGTATGATGGCCCACATGCACCCCTGTATGGTGTCCGGGACTATGCGCACTGCCATGCCCAAGGTTCCCCAGCAGGGCAGTCACGATGAAGAAGAGCAGCCCGACGAGGAAACAGGCAATAAAAACAAGTGATAACGGGTCGGTCGCAATCATAAGATGTTCCCTCCTTTATATTCGGAAACATTTTTAGCACATGTACGGGAACGGTCCATACGTTCAATCAGACCAACAATACTGGTCAGTATACCAGATATGCCTAGAACCACTGCAAGCAACAGGCAAAGCAATTGAGATGGCATACCTATCAACGCCAGGAGTGGAAATAGATTGTTCGTATAGAAGCTGGCAATAAGCAGGAGAAGCGTGCATCCTGATAGCGTTAAGGGCACCAATACTGGATGCCTTCTTAGCAGAGCATGCCGTTGCAGCCTGCTCATGCCCTGTTGGCCAGAGGGGGGGATATGCTGGCCCTGGATCATAAGTGACTCCTTCGTTTCATCGAAAAGTAATGGCATTGTGACACGCTTGTAGGGGCGAACAGAAATTACCTCTACCCCAATACTATAGACGTAGTATCCTTACAAAATTACAATCTCGCTCAGGCAGCATCATCCGGTTCCGGCTCATCACCCGGTTCTGTTTTAATGGCGCTCAAGAGGGTTTCTAATGCCTCAAGAGGTATATCCATCAGCTCATAGAAAAGCGCAATATAACGGCGCGGTTCCTCGACGCCCGCAAGTCGTTCGAAAAATGCCTGGATCACGGGTTCGGCATGCCATTCTTCTGCGCTTGCCTCCAGCCAGGTAATCAGGCGGTCGCTTTCATCCTGTATATCAGTCATCAGATCAGTGCTATAATCAGGAGGATCACTCACCAGGTATCCTGGATGCACCTTAAAAAATCGCGACAGTAGATCGCGGCTCGATGCGGTCAAATGGACTCTTTTCCCGTTCTCTATTTGTGACAGGTATGCCTGGCTAATGCTTTCATTTAGCTCCTCTTGCATTGCTTTCACAACTTCCATCTGCGTCATTGGCCGGTTATAGCCGCGTAGCTCGCCCTCGACCTCGCGCAAGTGTTTGATTTTCTCAGAAAGGTTCATTGTATTCTCTATCCTCACATAACTATCTGCTATACACAAATATAACTGATTGCTATGACTTTGTCAAGTAGGATTTGCTTACATCTATCATGGATTTTGCTCCCGTATCATAAGCTGTTGTATAATACGAGCGTATTGATTGGTCCCTCTGAATTCAGAAGAAACACGGAACTTTTATCATTGGTTGTCGTTGATATTATCAAGAGTTTGGTGAAACGCGCTTTCGGGGGGGACCTGTCCCGGTTCAATATGCAGTTAGGAATATTCGCCTTGAAAAATATGATCACGAGATGCAGCCTTTCCGCTGTTTTGCCGGCGCATAACGAGGAGGAGGCGATAGCCAGCACAGTGCATGGGGTCATCGACACACTTTCCGCCTGGATGCAAGACTTTGAGGTTATAGTTGTGGATGATGGCAGCCAGGATCGTACAGGCGTCATCCTGGATACTATCGCCGAGACGCATCCCTGCCTTAAAGTGATACGTCATGCTACCAATCAGGGATATGGCGCTGCTCTGGTGAGTGGCTTTGAGGCGGTTAGCAAAGACCTGGTTTTTTTCATGGATTCGGATGGCCAGTTTGACATCCATGACCTGGAGCGTTTCTTCCCACTGCTTGAAGAATATGATGCTGTCCTGGGGTACCGCATGAACCGCCAGGATACGTGGATGCGCAAGTTGAACGCCTGGGGCTGGAAAATACTGGTGGGCATGGTTTTTGGGGTCTACGTGCGTGACGTGGATTGTGCATTCAAGCTGTATCCGGCCCAATTTTTCCGCGAGCACCGCCTGGAGACGCGGGGGGCCATGATCAATACCGAGATCCTCTATAAGTTTATTCGCGCGGGCTATACTTATACGCAGGTCGGTGTGCATCACCTGCCGCGCAAGGGCGGTCGCGCCACCGGCGCCAAACCGGCGGTGATTATGCGGGCATTTCGTGAACTGGTCGTCTTCGCCTGGAAATGGCATCGCGAAGAGAAAATGCAGGAGCGCGAGCAAGAGAAATTACTTCGAACACAGAAAAAAACGCGCCTGCCAGCGGTCGAGGTCCAGGCCGAGAAGGTCAAATCGCCCGATGTGTAGGGGCGCCACAAGGGTCGCCCGCCTGGACAATCAACGTTTGGGTGGTATCATCTCAAGCGTACCCTCGGCATTTTCCTCGATGGCACTGCGCTCGAAGAGCATGGGGTGGTGTTCGACGCGCCGCCAGGGCCGTATGAAGTCGGCATAATGTTTGCTGGCGGGATGACCGGATTGCCCCGGAGCATGGCCGGAAAGCGAGGCGCCCATATCCGCCAGGTTGACAATCTGCCGGTATGATGGCACGGTAAGCACGACTTCTGGCTGGTTGGGTAACGATGCCCCCATATTGACCGTATTGATATCTCCCCCTATACCATATGGGCCGCGATTGAAGATTTTATCGAGCGGTTTTACCCTTCCCAATGGATGCGCATAAATCATTTTATGGATGTTGCCATATTTCCAGCGAGAAATATCTGGGCCAAATTTTTCTCGTAGGTCCTCGACGGCGGCATGAAACGCGCTTGAAAGTGCCGCATCCCATGATTTCGGGCCATTAAGAATGCTTGAGTTGGCAAACCAGGCATCGTCATGCTCGTTCATCAGGCGAATGAGGAGTGCCTTGTTGCGACTATCAAAGCCGTTGACGGGCGCGAGAATGGTTGTGCCGGTGCCAAGGTACATATTCAACAACTCCTCGTCGTTGCCGAGCACAGCACCAAAGACGAGGCGTTCCACTTTATAAAGGAAAGTGGCGTAGATTGCCGCGGCTGCGCTATCGGCGGACAATATGTAGTTCCACGCGCGAAGAGCGTCCAGCGCATCCTTTTCCAGCGGAGTAGTAGGCGACAGGTTTAAGATATGTGGAACGATCTCGACAGCAGGCAGAGAATAGTAATCGGCCTGGATAGCGGCCATATCCGAGAGGGCCAGCCTGCCCTTGCTGGTAAGCAGGTCACGTATTCTTTGCGCGCGGTAGCCATTCAACCATTCATGCGTAATATAGTAGGGATAGTTATCGTCTACGACGCGGTTATTGGCGGTAACGATGAAATGTTGAGCGGGATTGAATATCTGGGGCAGTTCGTCGAAAGGGATATAACCTTTCCATTCGTACTCCCCGGTCCAGCCGGGCGCGGGAAGTAGCGCCTGGCCTTTCGTGCGAATAGGAATAGCACCGGCCATGATATAGCCGATATTGCCCTCGATATCGGCATAGACGAAGTTTTGCGGGGGCGTGTCCCAATTTTGTAGCGCCTCGCGGAATTCTTCCCAATTTGTCGCCCTGTCCAGCATATGCGCGGCTGAGATGATCCTATGCGATTCTGCTCCTGTCCAACGGATTGCCAGGGGTAGCTCGGCCTGCTCTGCGCGCGAGCCGTTATTGCCGCTCTTGCCATTTGTGGAAGGTAGGGAAAGATGTGTCAGGATCGGGCCATGGCGAGTTACGCGCACTTCCTCAATCACGGGGTCTTTAGCGCCTTTTACGCGGATCTCTTCGCGAATAACCTGGGCGTCTTCCCATTGGCCTTGAAATTCATATTGGTTGGGATTCTGTGGGTTGAATTTTTCGATATAAAGGTCTTCGATATCGGATATGGCATTGGTCACTCCCCAGGCTATGAAGCGGTTATGCCCGATGATAATCCCTGGCGTACCCGGAAAACTTGCCCCTACTGTATCTATATCCCCCGCGACCAGGTGGCATTCGTACCAGATGGAAGGAGCGACCTGCCCAAGATGAGGATCGTTACAGAGCATTGGCTGGCCGGTGGTGGTCATGGTTCCATCAACTACCCAGTTATTGCTTGCGCCCATCAGCCCAAAGCCGCTGAGTTGGCGCAGCTGCGCATATTGTTCTAGAATTGTGGAGTTGACGCCCCGGTATTCAACGCCGGGTGGGATAATCAATGGATGCTGAGAGTCGTAGCCAGCCTCAAGTTTCGCCGCTCGTTCTGCTCCCACTTTTGCGACGATGCGGGCGCGGATCACCTCGGTTTCCCAGTTGCCGCCGAGGTTCCAGGCCATCATCTTCGACCATTGAATGCTATCCTCGATGCGCCATGGCCCCGGTTTGAAACGCAGCAAGGTAAATTCGATGGGCAGCTTATGCGTGTGGTGTTCGATATAGGCATTAATGCCAGCGGCATAGGCTTCTAGAATGCGCTTGCTGTGTTCCGGCAATTGAGCAACAGCAGCACTGGCCGCGCGATGTAATCCCAATCTGCGCGTGAAACGGTCGGCTTCAAGCGCTACTTCACCGAATATTTCTGCGAGGCGACCGGACCCGATACGCCGGTTGAGTTCCATCTGCCAGAGCCGTTCCTGCGCGTGAATATAGCCCTGGGCAAAAAACAGATCATCCTCATTCTGCGCGTAGATATGAGGCACACCATAGCGATCCGTAATGACTTCAACGTTTTCGTGCAATCCCTCCAGGCGTACTTTTCCTTTCCTCTTTGGGAGTGGACGACGCATCAGCATATAGTAAGCTCCTCCGGTCAAACCGGCCAGACCTGCCGCTGCCGTTTTTTGCCACCAGGATGCCATGGTTTGTGCCTCCTTATCCAGGCTAACAGAGGCTTCTTTTAAGCCTCTAAACTAACTCAGTTCCTTGAGCTGTATCGCGTACCTCAAAGCCAAGCGCCTTGAGTTGATCGCGTAATTGATCAGAACGTTTCCAGTCGCGAGCAGCACGCGCGGCATCGCGCTCGCGCACCAGTGCAAGTACCTCTTCGCTGAGCGCGCGCGGTGTTTTTGATTCGACGGTATCCAGGCGCAGGCCCAGTACTCGATCAAAGTCGAGGATCAGGCGATGTCGTTCTTCCGGCGCAATCTTATTGTTCCGCGCTACCTCGCGCGTGATGCTCAACGCGGTCGGCAGCTCCAGATCATCGTTGATGGCCATGTGGAAAGCATCGCGTACCTGCTGTGCTGCCTCCGACCATGGCTCCTGTAAAGAAGATGCTTCCACAGGTGGAAGTGAGGCAATATCGGCGCGCAGGTTGTTCAAGCCATTCTGCGCAGCTGTGATCGACTCATCTGTGAAGTTCAACTTTGAACGGTAATGAGCGGTCAGCAGCAGGTAACGATAAGCCATCGGATCGATTCCGGCTTCTTTCAGGGTGCTTACCAGGATCACATTTCCCTTGGAGCGGGACATTTTGGTTGTCTCGCCCTTGCCGATATTCAGGAACTCACCATGCACCCAGTACTGCACGGGCGGTTTGCCGCTCACGCCCTCGCTCTGCGCAATCTCATCTTCATGATGCGGGAAGATCAGGTCAATGCCGCCGGTATGGATATCGAATTGCTCGCCCAGGTATTTAGTCGCCATCGCTGAGCATTCGATGTGCCAGCCAGGGAAACCAATGCCCCAGGGACTCGGCCAGTTCATCTGCCGGCTTTCATCTCCATGCTTCCAGAGGGCGAAGTCCTCCGGCGCCTCTTTATCCTCGGCGATTTCTAACTGCACGCGTCCACTGCCTCCTGCTTGCAGGTTTTCAACCGTATTGCCGGAGAGCTGCCCGTAGAAAGGGAAGCTGCTGACATCGTAGTAGACATTGCCATCTACAACATATGCCAGACCGCGCTCGATCAGCTTCTCCGTCATGACCTGCATCTCCGGGATATGGTCGGTCGCCTTCGGGTTCAACTGCGGCGGCAGGATATTCAGTTCAGCCGCGTCACGCATGTATTGACGCGTGTAGTAATCGGCAATTTCGTAAGCGGAACGACCTGTTGTACGCGCTTCGTACTCCAGCTTATCTTCACCGCTTTCCTCTGTATCATTTTGCAGGTGGCCGACATCGGTAATGTTGCGCACCAGTAAGACATCGTAGCCGTTGTATTCAAGCATACGGCGCAGCCAGTCGGTCATGATAAACGTGCGGAAGTTGCCGATATGAATGTCTTTGTAGACGGTCGGTCCGCAAGAATAGATGCCGACCCGCGGTGGATGCAGCGGCCGGAACAGTTCTTTATTTCTAGTCAAAGTGTTATACAGGTAAACCGGTATGGTCGAAATGTTTGTCATGAGCATATATCTCCTCTAGATTGGTAGCGTTTTCACGCGTAAAGGTTCATTACAGTGAGGGGTAGTAGCTCAGACAGGGGACGTGCAAGAGGACGTTACGCGACGTAATATCTTACGCTCCTAAAGAAAAGAAGGCACGTCTTTACGTTCGCAGAGTGCTGAGCTACCCGTGTTGCCTCTGCGAACGCCAGGACAGGTGCAATAATGTCTTTCGTAATTCACGATCTTCTCCAAACATGTTAGCTCAGACTTCAGAGTATCACTTGTAACCAGTATATCATATCTATCCCCGCCGGTATAGACCTATCTGGCCTTTATTTTTATGAATCTTTTAAAGCTCAAGAAGAAAAACGCTGCCTGCTTTGGAAGGACGGAGCAAGGAGACTCGGAACATAACGAAGGAGAAGCTCATTAACTATTATACTTTAGATTTCCATTCGCAAATACATGTAATTGAGCATTTATAATTATGTAATGTTAAGAGCACTTTTGGGAATGATCATAGGTGAGCGATATTGAGATACTATTCACTATTTCGAATGCTCATCGGTGCAAAGCGTTATAGTATTTTCAATTTCTTTAGCGATGTACGTCCTATATAAGTAGAGGAGTTACAGGAAGGCGACCCCAGATTTTGACGGCTTATTTCTGCTTTCTCAAGTCGCTTTACAGCTGGCGCATCAAAAAAATTTGTCTATGCCGGGAAATACTAATAAAGCATTTTTGAAAGGAGAACAGGCGTTGCAGCGCAATACACCTCGATTCCAGGACCCGCTGCCACCAGGCCCTGGACCCACCGACGACGACCCGGATGACGAAGATGGTGATGGAGATCAAGAAGCCTCATATATAATTACTGTGTTGTCAGAGCTTCCTCAGCGATTGCTCTGATGGCGAAGTAGACAGCCTGCGGGTGATGCACGACAATAGCAGCCGTCGATTGCTCAGGAACTAACTGGTAGGCTTCTGTCAGGTTGACGCCAATGCTGGCCTGGACGGGCAGCAGTTGGAAAACTTTTTCGTGGTCTTCAAGATCGGGAATGGCCGGATAGCCCCAGCTATAGCGCCTCCCTCGTGTGCCTTCCAGCCCGAGTTCCTGTCGAATCACGCGGTTCGTATATTCGGCCAATCCTTCCGCCATTTCGACTGCCAGCCCGTGAGTGTAATAGGCTTCGGCATAATTTCCTGCCTGCTGCAATTCATGCACATAATCGCTGGCCGATTGCCCCATGGTGACGACCTGAAGTGCCACCACATCGATTTTTCCGCTATCTACCGGGGCGAAATAATCGGCGAGACACAGGCGGTCGCGTTCTCCTTGCCGGGGAAAGTGAAATCGAGTGATCTCCCGCCCTTGCTTGCTGCTACCCGAGAAATTCTGTGGGTCATAGATGATCAGATCGTTGCCATGAGATTGGCAGGGGAAGTAGCCATAGACCACTTTCGGCTGCAAGTAGCGGCGCTGCCTGGCTTCGAGCAGCATGCGCTCCAGCCTCGGCTGGAACTCCTCGTCGACGAGGCGCGCGAATTCAGCTCCATGCGCTTTGCCACCCCAATGCAGCCGGTAGAGTGTATTGAGGTCCATACATGCCGCGACATCCTCGATGCCAATACGCTCCAACACTCTTGGACCCCAGAACGGTGGCTTTGGGATAGAGATATCGCGTCGAATGCTGGATGAAGGCACATCTGCGCCTCCTCTTGAACGAGCAGTATCTTCTGATGCAGGAGCCGCCTTCTTGAAGCGTTCTCGCAGCGCCTCTTGCTGAATCTGCTCGACAAAGCTGGCTCGTTCTGCCGGATCGCCCGTCAGCCTGTCCACAATTTCCAATCCTTCGAAAGCGTCGCGAGCGTAAAACACGCCCGGTTGATAAGGGACAGGCGTTGAATCCGGTGCCTGTTCATCGACGAAGAGGATACGACGCCCATAGGAGCGATTGATGGCTGCACCACCCACGATAACCGGGAACTTCAGGTCGCGTTTGTGTAATTCTTTGACGCAGAGCGGCATCTGCTTAGATGTGCTGACCAGTAGGGCAGAGAGGCCGATGGCATCGGCATTGACCTCGATGGCCTTATCCAGAATAGTGTTGAGCGGCACCTGCTTGCCAAGGTCGTAAACGGTATAGCCATTATTGCTCAGGATGGTATTGACCAGATTTTTGCCGATGTCATGCACATCGCCAAAGACGGTGGCCAGTACCACCTTGCCTTTCGTATAGCCTTCCTTTTTCTCAAGGAAACATTCCAGGCAGGCTACCGCGCGCTTCATGACTTCGGCTGATTGTAGCACGAACGGTAGAATCAGTTCGCCCGCGCCGAAGCGGTCGCCCACGTCTTTCATAGCTGGCAGCAGAATGGTGTTGAGAACATTGACGGCAGCTTCGCTTTTAGGAATGCCCATCTCAGCGGCCCGTTCCTCGATGGCCTGCTCGATCAATGGCTCGATACCCTCTTTGCGGCGGTGCAGGATTTGCCAGTGAATGCGCTCCGCCGTATTCATACCTTCGGTTGGGTCGGCCTTTGTACTACTGTCACCTTTTTGCGGCTCGTGCGCCTCGAAGTAAGCAATGTAATTCGGCAGCGCGTCGGGGCGATTGTAGATCAGGTCTTCCGCCAGCTGGCGCTGTTCAGCATCTATTTCCGCGTACGGGGTGATGTGCGTAGGATTGACAATAGCGGCATCAAGGCCAGCTTTGACCGCGTGATACAGGAAAACGCTGTTGAGAACGGCGCGCGCGTGCGGCTTTAAGCCAAATGAAACGTTGCTGACGCCGAGAATGGTCAAGACACCCGGCAGTTCGGCTTTCACGCGCTTGATCGCCTCCAGCGTTTCAATTGCTGCCGTCTGCAACTCTTCCTGGCCGGTTGTAATGGGAAAGGTAAGCGTATCGAAGATGAGCGCATTGGGAGCCAGTCCGTATTCGTGGACGCAGATATCATAGATTTTGTGGGCGATTTCGACTTTGCGCGCGGTCGTTTTGCCCATGCCTATCTCGTCGATGGTGAGCGCGACGACGGCAGCGCCATGTTCGATTGCCAGGGGAAGGACGCTCTCGATGCGCTGGCGACCGTTCTCCATATTGATGGAATTGATGATAGCGCGGCCAGGATATGTCTCCAGGGCAGCTTTTATCACCTCCGGCTCGGTCGAGTCGATTACCAGGGGCGCTTCGATGCCCATGGAGAGCTTTTTAATGGTCTTTGCCATCTGGTCTGATTCGTCTACACGCTCGGTAAGCGCGACACACACATCCAGCACGTGCGCTCCACCCTCAACCTGTTCGCGCGCGATATTCAGCAGTGTGTCATAGTCGTCTTGAAGCAGCGCCTGTTTTGCTTTGCGGCTCCCCTGGCTATTGACGCGCTCTCCGACCAGCAATGGCGGTGGGTCTTGCTGCAAAGCGGTGGCACGTATGCCGCTGGAGACGAATGGCAATGATATATTCGCGAATACTTTGTTGTTGCAGTTGTTATCCGCTACAGGCCGTGGCCGGCGTGGAGCAGTGCGGCAGGCTTTAACGATGGCGCGCAGGTGCTCGTGGCTATTGCCGCAGCAGCCGCCAACGATGTTGACGCCAAATTCGGTGATGAAATCGCGCAGCGCCACAGCCATTTCCTCCGGCCCGGTAGGATAGACGGCGAGGCCGTTGACGTTGAGCGGAATGCCGGCATTGGGGATGGTCGAGATGGGCAAAGGACAATTTTCTGCCAGGAAGCGTACCGGCTCGCGCATGTAATCGGGGCCGGTTGAACAATTCAAGCCAATAATATCGACTCGCAGGCCAACAAGCGTCGTCATGACGGCGGCGATATCGGTGCCGAGCAGCATACGCCCGCTGGTGTCGAGCGAAACCTGGGCCTGAATAGGTACAGAGCGACCTACCTGTTGCATGGCACAGCGAAGCCCCGTAATCGCGGCCCGTACCTCCAGCATATCCTGGCTGGTTTCGATGAGCAGCACGTCTACGCCGCCTTCCAGCAAGGCGGCTGCCTGCTCGCGGAAGATTTCTACAAGCTGCTGGTACGTGATATTGCTCAAAAGCGGGTCATTGGATGATGGTAGCATACCTGTAGGGCCAATCGAACCGGCGACAAAGCGTGGCTGTTCAGGGGTGCTGTAAGCATCGACCAACCTTCTTGCCAGTTTTGCGGCAGTCAGATTAATTTCGTGCGTCAATGCGCCAAGGCCATATTCATCGAGTTTGAGACGGCTACCGGTAAAAGAATCGGTTTCCAGCACATCACAACCGGCTTCGAGAAAGCCGGTATGAATTTCTTCGATGACAGAGGGTTTTGCGAGTACAAGATATTCATTGCAGCCCTCGGTCGCCTGACCGCCATAATCTTCTGCCGTCAGTTGATAGCGTTGTATATTCGTGCCCATGGCGCCATCGTAGATTAAGACGCGCTGCGCCAGGGCTTGAAGAAATCTACTCATTGAACCCTCCGATCTTATACCCTGCACTCAATAAGTGTATCAAGCTCTTAAACGGGGAATAGTCACATCCATGTAGCGAGCCACAGCACGCGGTCTGGGAATTGGCCTGTGATTTGCGATCATTCCCTTTACATGCAATCCCATTGCTTCGCGCATGTTCTTTTCGACATCTTCTAATGTCTCGCCTGTCGCGACACATCCCGGTAAATCGGGGGCATAAGCGCTATAGTTATTCTCCCCTTTTTCAATGACGACGAGAAAGTGATACATGATATTTGTTCCTTTAAGCGGGGGTATTGTTTCAAGTATGCGGTTGTTTGTCTTGTTGGTACCTGCCATTATATCACGCGAGATTTATTGGTTGTCCTCTTATTACTATGATGAGGAAGGTGAGTAGCTCTCTAATGTACGCACCCAATCCAGTTGTCCTTTTACTGATCTCCATAGCCGCGTATCGGATGTCCAGAGTTCGCAGCCTTGCTGTTCTGCAAATGCCAGGTAGTGAGCGCCGTATGAGGCTGGTAAGCCATAGTGCTCGGCCAATGCCATTGCTCGAATATTGAAAGATGAGTTTTTTGAAAGAACGAGCTTAACGGTTCTAAATATGAGTTTAATACCGATTTTTGCAGTATCCGAGCTGATTCTACCAGCACGTACCTCCCGATAGAGAATATTGGTTATTTCATAAGCGAGCAAAGCAGGAGCTTTTATCTCCACACCCTGATTTACCCACTCTGCCAGTAATGCTCGGGCCGTCTTTGAGTCCGCTTCGGTAATTGCCCATTTGAGAGCGATGCTTGCGTCAACAACAACTATTTTATTCATTGTTGCTCTCTTAATTGCTCAAGATATCGAGCACGTTCTTCACGTTGTTGGCGAAGGACTTCAGCAGAATCTTCAAAGATGTGTCCTCCGCTTTCCCGTACGACCCGTGCATGTAAGCGGTCAACCTCTTCTAAAATATCGGGTGATAAAGGTTGCCAATCTTGTTGTGTTTCATCCTCATCATCAGGTACCGTCTCCTCCAGAATACGCCCCAGGTACTCGCTGATCGATAGATCGTTCTGTGCCGCCGCCAGTTTGATGCGCCGGCGCAATTCGGGCGTGACATCTATCGTGATGCGCGAGCGTTTTGCGGGCCTGTTTTCCGCGTCGTCTTTGTAGTACATATCTTCCTTCCGTAGTGCCATGCTTGAATACACCTGCCTCTCTACAAGTTTTTCTAAGTAGGCTTATTACAGCACATCCAGGGCGACACGTCAATAACTCTCCCTGGCTACATGTATATTTGGTGACGATATGACACCAATTTTTCAATTATGCTGCTATCATCTCATGTTTAAAATGGCTTATTCCGCGTGAGCTTTATTGGCTGTTGCCTCAGAGCTTATTTTCGGTAAAGATTGCTTACATGAATCGATACTACCTTTGGAGGTTTAAATATGGCTGAAGAATGGAAACGTGCAGAATATCTCATTAGCACAGATAAAAACAAGCTCGATCTCTCAGTAGTGCATGATTTTTTGACGACTTCGTATTGGGCAGCAGGCATCCCTATGGAAATTGTGAAAAAATCTGTTGAGCATTCACTTAATTTTGGCGTCTACTACGAGAGGCAGCAGGTAGGCTTTGCCCGTGTTATCACGGATTATGCCACGTTTGCCTACATCGGCGATGTGTTTATCCTTGAGGAATTTCGCGGGCGCGGTTTGAGCAAGTGGTTATTGGAGGTCATCGCGAATCATCCTGAACTGCAAGGACTGCGCAGGTGGTTGCTGCTGACAAGGGATGCTCATGGATTGTATGAGAAAACCGGATTCGTCAGGCCAAAGACGCTGGAGCGCTACATGGAGAGGCATTTCCCGGATGTTTATAAACCGAGATAATTGCAATACCTTATGAGCAGTCTGCAAGGTAAAGGCGCAGGTTCCAGGACAATCTCAATGATGTCCTGGAACCTGTATTTCTTCTAACCCGCGGGGATCATCACACGGCCCTGTCCTGTTGGGGGCATGTTGGGGCCGCTGCCAACCCAGCGTACTGCCGTGCCTATAGCGGTCACTTCCATCCATTCGCTGTTATGCAAAAACTCTATCTTGATATCGACACCGATCACTCCGTCTGCTCCAAGCTGGTCGGCCTCGAATTGCATGCGGCTCAATGCCAGCTCGCGTGCCTGGTACATCAGTTGTGAATACTCTTTCAGTTCGCCCTGGAAATTGCTCTTGACTCCGACTAACCAGTTGCGAATCGCTCCCATCGAGTAGATGCAGTTCCCGATGACCAATCCCATCGGTTGAAAGCCTTTATCAACCACGAGCCAGAACTCCTGGCCGGTCAGGTCGGAGGTAAAGGCTCGTCCTCGATAGCCCGGTCGAATATCCATCGCGTTACGCGGTTCACCCATAGTACTCTGCCTCGCTTTCCTTTCATATAGCCAGATCGCATCGCATAAAACAATACCTGTGCTTGCTAGCATAGGGTATCAATTGTAAGGATGTCAACAGTCGCAGAGCAATTTCTGATATGGTGTAGGGGTTTGGAGGGCGCGGGCGCAATCGATCTCATGTATGACTGTGTGTAAAGGGGTTGGAGGGCGGCCATAAAGGAATGCGGAGATGTGATATGATGAAGAGTCATAGGTGCAACGGCTGTAGCAGCACGTTCTTTACGAGGTGTAACACAGATGAGAGGTTCGGTTGATGCCGAACCAAAAGGAGAAGGTTCCGATGAACCCCCATCACCTGGTTAGAGGGATATTCTGGTTCCTCTGGCTGTGCTCAGTGGCCTTAGTCCTCGGTGGGTGCGCACACGCCTCGTCTTCGGCTGGCTTGACACCGACCGTGCCAGCGCCACGGGTATCGCCTTCGGCTCCGGCTCCCTGTCAAACCCAGCAACTCCGGCTCGCTTTTGACAAAAGCGCTGCCGCTATGAGCAACGATGGCGCGCAGTTTGTCCTGGCGAACCAGTCGAAGGAGGGTTGTACGCTCTCCGGCTATCCAGCGCTCCAGCTCCTCGATGCTCGACACCAGCCCATCCGAGCACAGGTTGTGCCATCCACGGAGGCCTATCTGTATATCACACATGTGCCCCATCGGTTTGTCCTTCAGGCAGGGAAGAAGGCGTATTTCGTGGTCGAGTGGGGTAACTTAGGCGACTGTGCATCTGCGCCGGCGTTTCTGCGCGTCACGCCGCCGGGCAATCAGACGCCTCTGCTGCTCGCTTTCCGGTTCTGTCCCTACAAGGATGACGTGGAAATCTCTCCACTAGAGCCGGATCAGGTTCTGGGTGTGTTTGCCTGAGCAGGTGGTTCTTTATCGTTTTTCTCTCAACTCTCTACTTCCAGGCTGCTTAGAAGGCCTGGGCGAGTGAGAGAGGAACCTCTTGATCCTTGTCTGGAGCAAACGGACTCCCAATTGGAACGAGCCACGGCAGTCGGAGATTCCAGGCCTTCTGTCCTTCTTTTCACTCTTCCAGGCATAGCCAGAGGGCTCTTCACGGGCGGGAAAGGCTCTGGCGGATTTCCGCCGCGTGCTCCTGGAAATGGGCGCGATAGGAGCGCAGGATGATCTCAATGGTGCGATATTCCCCGTGGAACGGCCCTCCAGTCGCAAGCAGAGCTAGAAAGTCGCTTCTAGTCGCTTCCAGCTCTGCCCGCACACTGTCTTGCAGGGAAGCAGAGGGAGAGGAAAAGGATTGCGACTCTGACATGTCTTCTCCTCCTCATCGTCTGTGTAGGATTGTCCCCTCTCTCACTCGTCCAGACAAGCGCAGTGGCGCGAAAGTCGCCGCGTATCAGGAGGGGTGAAAAGCGCTCTGGCTATGTCTATCACTCTTCCTTATGCTCTCCCTATTGTACCATTATCCCGTGAGTCTTGTTTGGACGCATTTAGTAAGGGCGTACCCTTGTGGTCGCCCTAAGCTTGAGGCAGAGGAGGCCCTGGGATTCTCGTCGTGATCGCTCCAAGGGTACCGCTGAGTACCGGATTTTGACAAGATTGGCGGAATGATATAAAGTACAAGTGTTTCAATTGAGAACAGGTATTTTATGACAGGCAAATGATCGTATACTAACCGGAAACGGTAAAAGGAAATATATGTCGACGCCGGCCCGCAAACAATATCTGGATATGAAAAGTAACTATCCCGATGCGATCCTGCTCTACCAGGTCGGGGACTTCTATGAGACATTCGACGAGGATGCCTATATCGCTTCGCGCGAACTGCAGATCGTGCTAACTTCCCGCTCATATGGCGACGAGAAGCGGGTGCCACTGGCAGGCATACCGCTGCACGCGCTGGAGAATTATGTTGGGAAGCTGGTGCAGCGCGGCTACAAAGTGGCGATTTGCGACCAGGTGGGCGAGGTCGGCAAGGGCCATCAACCGGTTGAACGGGCCGTGACTCGTATTCTGACGGCAGGAACCTTATCCGAGCCAAATCTGTTGCCCATGCGACAGAACAATTACCTGGCGGCCATTGCTCATGGACGCTCGCAAACAGGGCTGGCCTCGGTTGATGTGAGTACGGGCGACTTTAGCGTGACATGGTTTGCACCTGATGAGTTACCGGCGGCCCTGGAAGCAGAATTGCAGCGCATTGCTCCAAGTGAATGTTTGATTGCGGAGGACAGCAATCCAGATGCCTGGCAGTTTCCATCTGAGACGATGACGAAGACACAGTGCCCGCAGTATTTCTTTGAGCTAGAGGCTGCGCGCGCAAGGTTGTGCCGGCTCTTTGGCGTACAATCGCTCGATTCCTGTGGCTGTTCCCAGGTTCCACAGGCTATCGCGGCTGCCGGAGCAATTGTGGCGTATCTCGAGAAGATGAATGGGAAACTGCTCTCACTTTTGACCGGGCTGCGTTCGTATCGCACAGAAAACTATATGGTGCTGGATGCCCATACACAGCGCAATCTTGACCTTTTGCAGGGGGCGCGCAGCGGCTCCGTACAGGGCAGCCTGCTAGGTGTGCTGGACCATACCCTCACGCCTATGGGAGCAAGACAGCTGCGAAGAGTAATTACCCAACCATTGCTCGACCTGAACCAGCTTGAGGCAAGGTTAGAGAGCGTGGAAGAATTGTATGAAAGTCCGGCCATGCGCAGCCGCTTCACCATATGCTTACAAAAGTTGGGCGACCTGGAACGTATCGCGGGGCGAGTGCGGCAGGGAACAGCTGTACCGCGTGAAATGCTCGCCTTGCGCGACTACTTGCTCGTCATCCCACAATTGTATGAAATGCTGCGTGGCTGCGATTCGCCCTTGCTCCTGGAACTGGCCGCTGAGCTTGATGCAAATGCATGTCCGCAGGTAAGCGAATTGATCAATCGTGCCCTGACACGTGCCGGTGAGGAGGATGAACGGGAAGAAGACGGTCGCCTGATACGTGCCGGATTCAATGCCGAACTTGATGAGCTAATCGCCTCGATTCGCGACTCGCGGCGCTGGATTTTGTCGCTGGAGGGGCGCGAACGGGCGCGCACCGGCATTCAAAAGCATCTCAAAGTAGGCTTCAATAAGGTCTTTGGCTATTATATCGAGGTCAGCAATGGAAAATTGGGCATGGTTCCTTCTGATTATATGCGCAAGCAGACGCTGGTCAATGCCGAGCGCTTTATCACGCCTGAGCTGAAGGAACACGAAGCGCGTATTCTGAGCGCGGAAGAGCGGATCGAAGAGATGGAGCGTAGTATCTATGCCGACCTGTTGCGCCAGCTGGGTGTCTACTATCCTCAACTGATGGCAATTGCCACTGCCGTTGCCCAGGTGGATGTGCTCTTGAGCTTTGCGGAGGTCGCGGCGCGCCAGGGTTACGTGCGTCCGAAGGTGGAACAGGGAAGCAATATAGAAATCACCGGAGGGCGGCATCCGGTGGTTGAGTTCGCGCTCGATGGCGATGTTTTCATTCCCAACGATGCCTTGCTCGACGCGGAAAATGGGGCTCGTATCCTGCTTTTGACCGGCCCGAATATGGCAGGAAAATCGACGTATCTGAGGCAGGTAGCGCTCATCACGCTCTTAGCGCAGATTGGTAGCTTTGTACCTGCACGCAGCGCGCGTATTGGGCTGGTTGATCGCATTTTTACGCGTGTTGGCGCGGAGGATGATATTGCGTCGGGCAAGAGTACTTTCATGGTTGAAATGGAGGAGACGGCCACCATCCTGCATCACGCCACGCGGCACAGCCTGATTATCCTCGATGAAATCGGTAGGGGAACGAGTACATATGATGGGCTGGCGATTGCGCGCGCGGTCGTCGAACACCTGCACAATGTGACGGGGGCGCGCACGCTCTTCGCCACCCATTATCATGAACTGGCGCAAATGGCGGCGGAGTTGCCCCACCTGCGCGTCTATACCATGGCAATTAGCGAAGATGAGCAGGGAGAAGTTGTCTTTCTCCATCGCGTGACGCCGGGGAGCCTTGGACGTAGCTACGGCGTTCACGTGGCAAAGCTGGCCGGCATGCCCCTGAGCATCGTGCGCCGCGCCGAAGAAGTTCTGAAAGGCCTGGAGTCCGGTAAAGAGGCGGCTGCGCCCGCGATAGTTACAGGAAATGGGTACATGAGGGCATCAAATGGGAATGGGTTATTGAAGGTTGCTGATGGAAGCGGTCACTATGCAATCATACATGACCACGGAGCAGAAAATGCTGCGTCCCAATTCATCGCTCCCACGAAAGAATACCGGTGGCAGAGCGAAGAGGCTCGCCTGGCTGCGCAGAGAATAGAGCAGGCCAGTGAAGCTCTGCCTGATCTTGATAGCGTTGATGTTTGTGCCATTACGCCGCTCGACGCCCTCAATCTGATTTTCGCCTTGCAGAAGAAGAGAAGATCGTTCAAGTAAGAAAGCATACCCGAATGTCTATAACCTACTCATCACGCGCACCTATTCTGCCCTTGCCCCAGGATGTTGCCGAACGTATAGCGGCGGGCGAAGTGATCGAGCGGCCTGTATCGGTGGTGAAGGAACTGGTAGAGAATGCTCTGGACGCCGGAGCAAGCGAGGTTCGCGTAGAAATACGTGGCGGTGGCTTGCGGCTGATCCGGGTGACCGACGATGGCTATGGCATTCCTGAAGATGAGTTGGACCGAGCCTGCGCGCGTCATAGCACAAGTAAAATCAATCGCGTCGAAGACCTGGAACGCCTGCATACGCTGGGTTTTCGAGGCGAAGCGCTGGCGAGTATTGCCGCCGTCTCAGAATTGACACTGCTGAGCCGCGCCATCGAAACCGAGACAATGGGCGAGGAACACCCGGCGATATTTGTTACCTGGCGCGGGGGTGAAGTGACGCAGCGCGGGCGGAAAGCGCGTCTGCATGGCACGACAGTAACTGTGCGCGACCTGTTCTATAATGTGCCTGCTCGTTTGAAGTTTATGCGCGGCGCTCGTACCGAGGCCGGGCATATCGAGCAATTGTTGCGCCGTTACGCGGTGGGTTATCCAGGTGTGCGCTTTCACCTAACCCTTGAAGAACATGTGGCCCTGCAGACGGGCGGTTCTGGAAATCTCGCTACCACACTCGCGGAACTCTACCATCTTCCCCTTGCTGAAATGCTCAATCCAATAGCGGTCAATGCCGCTGAAGATTCTGCTCATGCGTTTGCTTTGCATGGCTACATTGGGAATCGCGCGCTGGCCCAGAATAATCGCCAGCATGTAACGCTGTTCGTCAATGGGCGCTGGGTGCAGTCCCGGCCATTGCAGGAAGCGCTCGAGGCGGGTTATCGCGGGTTGCTGCCAAAGGGCAAACACCCGTTGCTGGTGCTGCATGTCGATCTCCCGGCTGGGGATGTGGATGCCAATGTGCATCCTGCCAAGACAGAGGTAAAGCTGCTGCACGAGGCCGAGGTGATCGAGGCAGTGACGAAGGCGATACAGGGGGTGTTAGAACGAAGCCCTGCCTTACCGGAAGAGGCGCAGTTTCCCGGCCCTCAACTGGTTTATCAGCGTCGTTTACCTGGTGTGAGGCGACGAGGACTGCATGTTTCCGAATCGGCGGAGCATTACTCGGTCGAAAAGTCTGACCCGGGTGCAGCTGAGGTGCTGGCCACACTGCGTCCTCTGGCCCAGTTGCAGCAGGCGGTTATCCTGGCCGAGGCGCCGGATGGCAGTCTGTACCTGATTGACCAGCACCGGGCGCATGAGCGGGTCATTTACGAACACCTGCGCCGCACCTACGCCGGGGTAGGCTCGCAAGAAAATCAAGGCGAGGAATGGACCGGATCGCACCTGCTGTTGGAGCCGGTCATTGTTGAATTGAAGCGCCACGAAGCTGAGTTATTCGAAATGCGCTTGCCATTGTTACGTGGCCTGGGGTTGGAATGCGAGCGTTTCGGCGGACGTAGCTTCCTGATTCGTTCGGTGCCGGGTGGTGTAGGGCAGGAGCAACTGGCGGGACATTTGTCGGAACTGGCGCGAATTGCCGCTGAGGATAGCGATGAGTGGGAGAACCACCTGCTTATAGGCCTGGCCTGCCGTTCGGCGCTGCGACGCGGGCGAACACTGGGCCTCGACGAGCAACGTTCGCTGATAAACGCATTGGCGAATGCCACCGCTCCGGCGGTTTGCCCCCATGGAAGCCCCATACTGCTGCATTATAGCCGGACATTTTTAATCGATAAGTTCGATTGGTAGATGGCCCTGCTATGGCTTCTCTCAAAAAATCAGCTTCCCTGTTTCAATGCATCTGCCTGTGATGGCTGCTGGTCTGATGAGTGAGTCGCGCTTTCTTCGTCCAGAGTTCTTAGCGGACTGAGCCAGCTTAATAAGCCAAATCTACGCGCGCCCAGCAGTTCCCAGGCACGAAAGAGACCAAGGGCATATACAATCAACATCAACTCCGTGAGTGCGATCAGACTTCCAACATCTCGGGGCTGCTTGATAAGGTTCACACCGAAGTAAAATTCGTATCCGTAGACAATGAAGCTGCCTGCAAGCAGCAGCATATTGCGCAGCACATTCTGCCAGCGCCTGCGGTGCCGTAACAAGTTCCATCCCATGCTGAGGCTGCCACTTACACCCATAAGGCTCATTATCACCGTCACCCACCCCAGGTTTGAAAAGGGGATTAATGCTCCCAGGGAGATAAAGAATGCGTTCAGCAAGGAGGCAAAAGCGTTCGTAGCAACGGCCTGCCGCTCCAGAGGCGCCCCAACCATAACCGTATGTTCTGGCGCAATAGAAATCGCGACGAAAAGTAGTCCGACCAGGGCGGCGCCGGCGCTGGCACTGGCAACAAAAAAGTTCGCAAATGCTGGCAGGACCATGCTAAAGAGTCTCCTTCTACGCTCTATGCTTCATCACTCAGCTGGACTACCGTGCGTCCACGTACTTCGCCTTTCAGCAGCGAGGCGGTGACCTGTGGCAGCTCGTCCAACGTTACTTCATTGATCATACTATGGAGCGCGGCAGGTTTAAGATCGGTTGCCATGCGCTGCCAGAGTTTGCGGCGCTCATCCATCGGGCAAAAGACCGAATCGATGCCTAGCAGGTTGACGCCGCGCAGGATGAAAGGGAAGACGGTAGTATGCAGGTCTGTGCCACCGGTCAGACCGCAAGCTGCGACCGAGCCGCCGTATTTTGTCGTGCGGATAAGATAGGCCAGGGTGCTGCCGCCAACAGAATCGATGCTGCCTGCCCATAGTTCTTTCTCAAGCGGACGGTTGCTCTCAGCTGAGACTTCTTCACGACTGAGGATATTACTTGCCCCCAGTTCCTTGAGGTAGGCATGCTCTGACGTTTTACCTGTGCTGGCGATGGCTGTATACCCTCGCTTCGCCAGCATGCCGACGGCCATACTGCCGACTCCGCCTGTCGCGCCTGTTACCAGAACAGGGCCTTGTTCTGGTTTGAGTCCCATTTTTTCCAGTTTGTCGAGTGCCAGAGCCGCCTCGAAGCCGGCAGTGCCGAAAGTCATGGCATCTTTGAGCGTCAGGCCTTCTGGCAGTGGTACGATCCAATCGGCTTTGACGCGCGCATATTCGCTGAAGCCGCCATAGTGGGAGACGCCCAGGTCGTAGCCTGTGACGATCACCTTGTCGCCCTCAGAAAAGCGGGCATCGCTTGATGCGACGACGATTCCTGACAGATCGATGCCCGGCACAAACGGATAGCTGCGCACAATCCTTCCTTCTGGAATGCAGGCCAGGGCATCTTTATAGTTCACGCTTGAGTAAGCAATACGAATCAGTACTTCGCCGGCTGGCAGGTCATTCTGCGATAACTGCTGCACCTGGGCAGTAAAACTATCGCCGGTTTTATTGACGACGAATGCACGAAATGATGTGGACATATATCTTCTCGCTTTCTGCGTATGATGTGATCGGAGTTTTGATAAAGATGGTCATAGATCGAGCCTACTTGACCACAGAGACAGGTAGCCTCATGCCTGCCAGATAATGCCCGCGCATCTGGCAGGCCATCTCATAACGGCCCATGGTCGAAGGCGCGAATGTGTAGTTGATAGCGTCGACTGTTCCCGGATAGATAAGGTCAATCCCGATAAGCATGTCGTTATACTGCGTATAGATATTCTCCGGAGTGCCGTTGGGCTTGTCGGGTATGAAGGTGAAAGCATGATAGTTATTGCTGCCATTGGTAATAATGAAGTGGTAATGGACACCAACATGAAAAACGGTCACCGAGGAAATAATCTTGTAGTCAATCAGCAAGACGTGTACAGTTACCGAGCCTGGCAAGGGAGCCTGGTTATAAACTTGCTGGGTAGGAAAGGGATCGCTGACCTGGGTAGAGGTTGCTGCCGTTTGCGTAGATGAACCGGGACTGGACGAACTATGCGCGGCAATGGATATGCCCGCGAAGATGACGATGAGCAGAGAAAGCACCAGTAATGATATTTTCCCTATGATCCGCTTGTTCATGGATATCCAACTCCATTTCTTCACCGGTTTACTCATCTACCTGACTGAATGCTAATCTGGATGCATTATAGTTAATTATGATTGTTTGCGTCAATATCTTTCACAACTTCCACACCTGCGCGTTGCTGAACTCCACCTCGGTCGGCATACCATAATCAATTGCTGCCACTCCGATCTGCCCGGCGCTGAGCGCGCTATCGGTCGCAGCGGTAACCAGTTGTTGATTGACATAAAGATAGAGCAAGTTTTTATCGGCGAGAACAGCTACGTCGTTCTGCTGGCCATATCCGGCGTTGATGGCGTCGCTGACTCCGCTGCTTAGCATCTTCACGGACGTATTATTGTTATAGATTTCAAGCGTAAAGGAACCATCTACCCCCACGCGAAAGAGGTAAAACTGGCCTTGTGACTTATTAGCACGGAACAGGATACCACCCTGGCTGCCCTGATCAATAGTCATCTGTATCTCATAGACGAAATTGCTGAAATTGGTGGCATCCGCGTAGCAGGGTTGGAGGAAGTTGGTCTGGGCTTCTCGCGCATGGTAATCCTGGTTAAAGAAGCATCCAGTATTTCCGTTTCCTGTAAGACCCTCGTCCCAGCGGTTGCCGCCTGTATTGTCTGTCAAAGCGTCGGTGAGCATAGGGTTTCCGGTTGTATCATTGGACAGCAAATTTTCCAATGCTGTCGCCGTCGCCGTTCCTAAATTACTGATCGCGCCTGCCGTGGCGGTTGCTCCGGCCTGGGCGGTAGCAGTGGCGAGAATACCGGCCTGTGCGGTTGCCAGGGCCGAATTTGTCGCCTGCACCACCACCTGTGTCTTTGCCAGAGCCGTATTTTGCACCGACAGCGTTGACTGCGCCTGAGCTGTGGCCTGGGTCGTAAGCTGGGTGTGATACTGCGTGGTTGCTGCGTAGATAATAAGGCCCAGACCACCCCCTATCAGGGCGGTCGCAAGTACAATAATGAGGATCATCATACCCGGTGAAATCCCCTGGCGCTTCCTGATGGTTCGCGGCGGCGGGGGCCAGGAGTATGCAACTTCTTTGGGTAGAGGAGCCAGATCTTTTACTGTCGGTTGTTCGTGAAATGGCTCCTCTACTTTGTCTACGTGTGTCTGGGAATCATCGGGCATCTTTATTCCTCACAACCTGTGTGCCGTAGATATTTAATCCCAAAGGGTTTCGTTTGTAAATGCGATATCTGCCGAATTTGTATATATATCCGTACTCGCGAACAAAGCAAAGTATCCTCCCGTAAGGGTGGTCTCGGTCACCTTCGTGAGAAACTGCCGGTTCGCGTACAGGTAGATATTACTTCCCTGCATTACCACGGTCAGAAGATTCGCCTGGTTCAGCCCTGCCCGGATCGCCGGGCTATGTCCTGAAGCTAAAGTAGCGGTGACGGCATTGTTTTCGATCATGGTCAGCAAATAGCTGCCATCTTTAGCGATAGCAAAGACATACGAGCTCAGCTGCGGCCCGGTTTCATGGAACAGAATACCCCCGGCGGAGCCCTGGATGAAAGTCATTTGTACCTGAAAAGCAAAATCGGTGTAGAATCCTACAGAAGAGCAGTAAAACCAGTGGTTTTGTGTTGAAACTCGTAAGTGATAAGCGCTATTGATGAAACTACATGAGGCATAAGGTCTGTTGATAACGTCCCAGAAACCGGCATCATTATTTGCAAGTGTCTGATTCACTAACACAGGCTGGTGAATGGCACGTTCGTATATACCCTGCGGTGATTGGGCGAAAGCTGTAGCCGATGCTTTCGCTATCACTTGAGCAGTGGCGGTTGCTTGCGCGTGTAGCTTTGCAGGTTGTGCTATGGCTGCGTAATAGAAAAGCCCGATTCCACTAGCAATAACGCAAAGAGCAACTACCACTAGAAGAATAACCATTCCACGAGAAAGCCGTTGCCTCTGTGCTACTTTTGAGCCGTTCTCAATCTGGCCCGCGGGCATGGGAAATGGCCGGGCATATCCCGGAGGTACCTGTGGCATTGCTAAGGAAGGGCTCTGCGGCGGATAATTCGGAACAGATTCTGGCGCTTGACTAACGACATCAGGTACGCTAAATTCCATGAAAGGGCCGGGAGCATAGGATGGAGGGACAGCTTCCTGCGAACTGCTCTCCGCATTGACAGATACCAGGGTTGGAGTTGAAATGTCAGCAGGCGTAACCTTACCACACTGAGGACAGGTCTCCTGGTTTGCTGGAAGCCGAGATCCACACCAGTTACAATACATAAATTACTTCCCCCTTTGATTAAAATTGCAATGTACGCGATGATTTCAGGATGCCGATCATGCTACTGAACCCCATTTCACAATGATCGCCAGCATAGAAAAGAAAAATGAACCGGGTCTTATGATAACTTCCACACCTGAAGGTTGTTGAACGCAACATCTGTGGATTTGGTATCACTCTCGGCGAACAAACCGATCTGCCCAGAAGTGTAGCGCGAATCGGTTGTGCCATCCAGGTACTGCTGATTAACGTAAAAATAGAGATTACCACGTTGGGCAATGATCGTAATCGTATTCGTCTGGTTTCCTGTATTGATAATGCTAGAGGAGCCGCTTAGCAAGTGTTGTGCGTGTGACCCCTGTGCATCTACATAAACATACAGGTCGTAAGCTCCGTTCTGACTGATGCGGAAGAGGTAAAACATAGAGCTTGAGCTATTTGCCCGAAAGACAATGCCGCCCTCATCTCCCTGCACTATCGTCATTTGCACCTGGAGCGCGAAATTATCAAAGTTTAATATCTGCGAGTAACAAGGTTGGAAAAGTCCCGTTTTGTTGATCATCGAATGATAGGCCCCGTTTGAGAATCCGCAACTGCCGCCACTGGGATTTGTAGGGAACTCGTCCCAGGTGTTATTGTCTTGAGCATTCAGAGGGTCTGAAGTAGTAGGACTGCCGCTCGTAACCTGCTGGTAGAAGCTTTGTAAAGCTGTGGCGGTAGCTGAAGCGGCAGCGCTGGCGGAAGCCGCCGCGGTGGCAGTAGCTCCTGCGATCGCTTGCGAGGTGCTGATTGCATTCGCTGTTGCCTGACCGTTAGCCAGGGCAGTTCCGGTGATCTGGGCCTGCGCAGTTCCGGTGATCTGAGTCTGAGCGGTAGCTGTTGCCTGCGCATTTTTTTGTGGCTCGTATACCTGGGTAATATAGACGGCCACGCTACCCCCGATCAAAATCAGAACCAGTAGAACGATCAGCAAGGCAACACCGGCAGAAAACCCCGACCGTTTGCGCTGCGGTGGAACGGATGGCGGCGCTGCTTGCGTCCCTCCCTGGTTATATCCCGCGTAGCCGGCGGGAGCCTGGGCTTGATTGAGAAATAGCGGTTGCTGTCCTGAACTTTGTGCTGGAGCAGTATAATTGGGGTAATTGCTCTGTTGCCCCGGAGTCGCATAACTGGGAGAAGATGCAATCGTTGGCTCAACCGGCGCGTTTACATAATGAGGAAACGGAGCCGGTGAAGGCTGGATCGGCATGAACTCTGTCGCATTGCCCTGCCCGGCAGGATAATTTGGCTGGCTGCCAGACTGTTCAGGGGACGCAATAGAAACGGTGAGAATAAGATCACCCGGAGGGCCGCCATAGGGGCTCATATCGCCCTGTCCTCTCAGGCGAATCTCCTCACCATTGCGAATGCCTGCGCGTACAGGCACAATAATGCGCCGCCCGCCTGGTAAATTAAGCGTGCGGCTGCTTCCGGTTCTTGCCTCTTCCTGGCTGATTGCTAAAGTCGCCCGGATATCACCCGTTTGAGGTCCTTCAATTGCCATCTCTTTACCCGTCCATTATTTGACCATGCTTCTGGTCAATCATGTGGTTATGATCAGCAATTATAGCACAAGTTTTGCGGCTTGAAAGCGGTTCTGGTACCTGTTACAGGGCGATTCAAAAGTTGAGCGAACAGGAATCCATTCTGTAGGGACAGTGGCTGGTCCCTGTCCTCGTTCCTCGACCTTGCCGGCTATACCATGCCGAGTTCCCATTTCGCATCTTCCGTCATGCGGTCAGGCGACCAGGGCGGGTCGAACGTCATGTTGACTTTGCACGATTTAACGTTCTCTACTTCTCCCACGCGCATCTCGACCTCTTCAATCACTTCGCCTGCCATAGGGCAACCCAGCGCGGTAAGCGTCATCGTAACATCAACGTGGCCGGTCTCATTATTGATATCAACATTATAAATGAGGCCAAGGTCAACAATGTTCACAGGAATCTCCGGGTCATAACATTCGCGCAGTGCATCCATGACCTCTGCTTCATTAATCTCTGCCATCTATCCAGATCCTTTCGTCTTATTCCAGGTAAATTGGTCGGAATTATTCCTTCTTAACTATAGCCTATATGCTGGGGATTGTCAAAAAGTTCATGATGAATTTTGATTATTAAAACTCATCATGAAACGTTTCCCCAATCCGTTCCAGGTAAAAGCGGATAAAGCGCTCCGCGTCAACCCCTACAGAGGCAAGTACGTTGGGTGGGGGAGAGTCTGGACGGTTAAAATAAGCCACTGTCTCGCCTAAAGTGAGCGTGCCCGCCAGTTCCACATCCACAAAGGATGGCTCCCAGGTGATAAAATCCGGTTGGAGAGCAGCACCCAGGCAAAGCGGGTCATGCATCTGGAAAGCGGTAACGCCATACTGCGGCCCGAAGACATCGAAATAATGATCCAGCATCTGCCGCATGAAGCGCGTAACCGGGCTGCCATTCTGCGCCAGCGCATCCACCTGCTCCCGCTGCAGCGATGTTATCGTCGTCACATCGAGCGAAACCAGGTGTATTGGCCAGCCGCCATGCAAGACAATATGCGCAGCGTGAGGGTCGGCGAAAATATTAAACTCAGCAGTAGGAGTATCGTTGCCTGGCACGCGTAATGCGCCACCCATAATCACCACCTCGCGTACAGCTTCAGCAATGCGCGGCTCGGTACGCAGCGCCAGCGCGATATTCGTCAATGGCCCAATCGGTACCAGCGTAATCTCTCCGGGTGCCGCCATAATCTTCTGGATAATCACCTCGACAGCGTGTTGTGCTACCGGCCGAGTGCGCGGTTCGGGCAGCATCACTCCCCCAAGCCCATTATCCCCATGTACATGGCCGGCATTCACTATCTCTCGCACCAGGGGCTGCGCGCACCCACGCGCGACCGGGATATCCGTGCGCCCTGCCAGTTCCAATAATGCCAGTGCGTTGCGTGTCGTCAAATCGACATGCACATTGCCGCTAACGGTCGTAATCGCCTCGAGCTGTACTTCAGGCGAGGCCAGGGCCAGAAACAATGCGAATGCATCGTCGATGCCGGGGTCGGTGTCAAGAATGATGCGGGGCATAAATTTATTTCCTTTTAAAACGGGTTGATTAGATAACAGAATTACTCATAGACGGGAGGCCAGATGCTGGAAATGGGTACTTCCCAACCGGGGAAGAGTTCGGGGATGGTCAGCGTATCTCCATCGTGTAGCGTTATTACTTTGGACGCAGGCTCTCCGGTATCGGCATGCTTATCTGGTGCATGGGCGCGGTAGATAGAAACGGTATGGGCATCAGGGTCGATGAGGATGCCTACCTGTGTACCCTGGCTTAAGAATACAGCTATTTTCTCTTCCAGTTCACGCACGCGATCCCGGCTGGATTTGATTGCGACAATCAGCTCGGGAACAACGGACAGATAGGTGCGAGGAGTTCGTTTAAGCCGCTCACGCGAGACAAAAGAGACATCCGGAGAAAGCAAATCGCCATTGGGCAAACGGAAACCAGAACTCGCATCAAGAACTTGCCCCAGATTGTGGTTATATACCCAGTTACCCAATAGCAGACCGAAGCGCATTCCGATGACGCCTGATGTAGCGTCTGATGGACTCATAAGAATAATTTTACCTTCTCTCAATTCGATTTGATGCTCAGGATAGAGAGCCTGGAGCTTTTCGACATCGTGGTAGCTAATTGACATGGTAGATACTCCTTTGCTCTGATTGTCCTGCTCTGAGGTTCGATTTTGCGAATATATTGTTATGGGATCACCTCTTCATTTCTTTGCTTGTAATAGAGGATAGCATATGCTGGATGAAATTGCTATGAGGGGTTGGAAATGGGGTGTTGAGCAGGATGGTTGACGACAGGCATAGCAAGAAAAGTCATAATATGTTATACACAATATAAATCTTCTTCTAAGTTTTGTTATCCTATGAAAACATGATATACTCTTGATTGAGCTAGAAGCCAAAACGCTCTTGTATAGCCATCAGGAAAGGGAGGTTATCCAAATGTCAACGAATGATCCAAAGCAGGTTATTATTGATTACCTTTCTAATACAAAATCACGGAGAGAGGAACGAGGAGTCCTCGCTCAAGTCGAAACCATTCTCTTTTTGAAAGAAAAAATTCTTCCAAATTTACAAGCCTATGCCGTCCGTTATATGAGTACAACAGGGCAACAATGGGATGAGGCGTATTGTATCCTACCAGCTTCAGATCAAGATGTCGCCGGTATATGGCCAACTTCATCCGGCTTTCGGCTGAAAACAGAGAATCGATTGGCCACGACTGAGGAGGAACGGGGCAAGCATGGGTCTCAACCCTGGATAAAACTGTCAGGAGGGGAAGTAGTAGCTGGATATTGGTTTTTGTATGGCCACCTGATTGCCAATGGATATGATGTTGCGCATGTGCGCATGATACCTGCTTCGGGGCCAGTGGAAGAAGATGAGGTCTATGACGGCGTTATCTTATTGCTCAGTCCATGTTCTCCTCCCATAGAGTTTGAATTTTATAATCCATCTCATACCTTGATCGGTAAACAACTCTGGGATGTTGCTCCTTTGTAATGTATCCGATATTAGCGAGTAGAGTACCTGATTATTGGAACTCTCGGATATTGAAGAGCCGTGTAAACTATGTCATCACATTCACACGCACACCCTCGGCGCTCCAGGCGAAAAACAAAATTTCCAATGTCCCAGGTCATTGTTTAGATTGTGAGGGATATAGTTGTTTAATCATTGGATACCTCTTCTGGTCGTTATTGTAATCCTACTCATATGGGTCTGGATGCTTATTGATTGCGTAACGAACAAAAGATTGAATATGACCGAGAAAATCCTCTGGCTGCTTGTCATCCTCTTTGCCCAACCAATCGGAGCATTCATTTACCTTTTCGTTGGTCGTTTGCTTGTAAGCAACTCGTGGCGTAAGCAGGAACCGCAAGTGGAACCGGTTTATCAACCTTACCAGCAAGGATACCAACCGCCACAAGAGCCACAGCAAAATGATCAAGTACACGAACAGCAGCGAAACACGCAATCGTAGTATGATCAACCTGAAGTGACCTACCCAGAAGCCCCTCAAATCTTTGATAGATAAGTATGGACATGCAGTGGCTTTGGGCATAGAAACCAAATGAGAACAAATACGACAACATTGTCGTAACATGTATTTACAATATAAGTCATCTTGTAAATTTTGTCGAGTTCAATATTTAAACGAGATTTTTATGGATATTTCCCGAAATGCAGGGTATACTGAGGATGTGTTAAACGTTTCTCATGGGAAGTGAGGCTTGAAGGTTTTCATGTTAGTGGGTCGCTATCCTTTTTATCGGAAACTCTGCAAGATTATATACCCTTTGCAAAGGGTGCAAGCAGGGAAGGTCTCGTAAAAAAGAAAGGGCGGATACTATGACTGTGGATAAATCCAGGGATGAAATGGTTGAGACGAGACAAAGCTGCATTGATGCGTCCATCTTGAAGAGTCTTGCTCCAACGGGTTGTATTTTGGAGTTGAATGAAAATACCCATATGTTGAGTCTACTGAGCGCCGCTGTGCCTCATATCATTGCCCAACAGGAGTTCACGAGAAACGAATGGAATATTTTGCTAACCCTGCTCCAATCTTATCCGCATCACGCCCCTTATGAGCTCCTTCTCGCAAGCATTACCGCACTCTCGTCCGCAGCTTGCCGTTCAAGGATACACAATGCTCAGCAAGCGGGAGCAGAGGCATTCAAACGAGAACTGAAACCGGTCTATCGAGCATTGTCTGGTGTTCGTACCAAATTGGCTAAGCTACATTCCCAGTTACAAATCTTCTTGATGCGGGAGGTGGGGTATGTGCTTGTTAAAGTCTCCGAATAAGGGACTTTGGTAACAAGTAAGGCCTTTATTAAGCCGGTTGTATGGAGGGAAAACTACTTTTGGGTGCAGGATTTCAGGTTGGGAACTAGTTCCCCAGAAAATGGGGATCAGTTCCTCTAAAAGTCGGGTATAGATTATCTCTTGTAGTTCTGTTTTTGAGTATACTCTTCTCAGATGCGTATTGACAATTCGTATAAGTTGCTTTTCAAGGAGGAAAAAGTGAGAAAATTTCTCTTGCCCATACCCCACCAGTTTGGTAAAAGACATACACTATTGCCAGCTACTGCAAGCCTTTTGAGTATCTGTATACTATTTCTGTCAAGCGGAAAAGTGTTGGCATACAATTTGGAGGGTCCTAAATGGGCTGGTCAACCAGCACCAGGTCATTGCTGTGCATACATTTACGTGCAGCGAGGACCTGCTACCACCTATGACCAGACGGCCTATACAAACGCTATTGCCGCCTGGAATAATGATGATCGTGCTTTAATCTTCTTTGCTTCGGGAGCAGGAATGGGTTATACTACTGACACATACAATAGTGGTACATCGCTGGACGGTTGGACCAACTATGGGTCCAGCAACGGCTATTTCACCTACGCCAACACTTATCTAAACTATTACTTCACAGGAGATACGAAAAACTATCCGGACGGGAGAATACAGGGTATAGCAGTACATGAACTGGGTCACAGCGTGGGTTTAGCTCACGCAAGTGGTTGTGTTATCATGGTTGCTGCCTCCTACACACGCTGGTACACATGTGGAATTGATACTCCACAGACTGATGACGAAAACGGGATAAATGCACTCTATTAGGATGGAGTGCTGATCTGTTTCGTTTTCAAGCAAGCAATGGTTTTCTTCAACAGAAGTAGGCAGAAAGGCATGAAGAGAAAGGAAAGGTCACAATGAAAAAAGGATATCTGAAGCCAACCTTTCCGGTAAAGAACCGGATATTCAGACGTGTGAGTATCGTGTTACTTAGCGGCTTTGCAATTTGGGGAACACTGCTCCTGAGTGGATGTACATCAGCCTCACAACCAGCACAGGGACAAAAGATGACAACCGTTACTATTTATCCAAGTTGGTCGAGGCTGTATCAGGATTTAAAAAGCCTCAAGCACGACTCAGATGTTGCGGTGAGCGGAACTATTATGGGTATCTCGAAAACGATTCCATCACCGAGTCTTGTGATGACCGATTTTACCTTTCAGATTCAGAAAATTCTGTGGGACCCACACAAAAGGATTAATAGTACAAGCATCATTGTTCAACAGGAGGGGGGAGTGACGAACAATACGCGCTACGTTGCCGAAGATGACCCGTTGTTCCAGGTGGGCGAAGAGGCAGTACTCTTTCTCCATGAGTTCAGCCCTGGCAATTACTATGTTGTGGGAGGCCCAACGGGAAGATTCCTTATTCGAGGAGAGGTAGTTAAACCCATCAACAACGAAGGGCTATCTCTGCCGTCTAACCTTTCTGAGAGTACCTTCTATACCGAGATTCAAAATTCCTAAAAATGATGTTGCTCTTTCCCGCCTTTTGTGAGGGATAGTATATTCAACGGCTTTGGGCATAGAAACCGCTCCCAATATGTTATAATCTGTAGCAGTATGAAATCATTACCACTTACCTCAACCGCATATATCTCCGGGGTGCGACCCGAACATCGCGCCACCGTCGAACGCTACCTGCTCGCCGCCGGGTAGCGACGCCTCGTCATACGCTCCAACATCTGTAGAAGCTCGCGGTATAAGAGCCTACCTGCATATTTTGCCGTTACTTTGCACCATTTCATCCGTCCCAACGTGTCTTAAAATGTGATACCATGATGTACGAGGGTCACAAGCGCCATCATTCGCCGGTGCGCCTTGTTGGGGGATGAGGAGATTTTGGGAGAACCACACATGGACTTGATGAATAAACTTGCCAGCCTGGCACAACGCTATGAAGAACTGAATACGCTTATGTCGCAACCCGAAGTACTCGAAGATATTTCGCAGTTGCAGCGATATGGCCGCGAACGCGCCGAACTCGAGGAGGTTGCGCAAAAATATTACGAGCTGCAAGCGAATGAGAAGCAGTATGCCGAAGCCCAGGAAATGTACGATGAGAGCGATGAGCCTGAGATGCGCGACCTGGCCTTTGAAGAGATGGAACGCCTGAAAACCCGTAAAGAGCAGTTGCTTAACGAGGTGAAGGTCGCCCTGCTGCCCAAAGACATCTTGGATGAGAAAAACGCCATTGTGACCATCCAGGGCGGCGCTGGCGGCGATGAGGCGGCCCTCTTCGCCGGCGAACTCTTCCGCATGTACAGCCGCTATGCCGATAATCATCGTTGGAAGATTGAAATTCTGGATATCAATGAAACCGGGCAGGGCGGCATCAAAGATATCACCTTTGTCGTCAAAGGCAAGGGCGCGTATAGCCGTATGAAGTATGAGGGCGGGACGCATCGGGTGCAGCGCGTTCCGGTGACGGAGGCCAACGGGCGCATTCATACGTCGACGGCCAAGGTGATCGTGCTGCCGGAGGTTGACGAGGACATCAACATCGATATCAAAGATACCGATATTCGCGTCGATGTCTACCGCTCTACCGGTCACGGCGGTCAGAGTGTCAACACAACCGACTCCGCCGTGCGCATTACGCACCTGCCGACAGGGCTGGTTGTGACCTGCCAGGATGAGAAGTCGCAATTGAAAAATAAGGTCAAGGCGCTTTCGGTCTTGAAATCGCGCCTGTGGGACCTGGAAGAGGCTCGCCGGCAGGCAGAGCTGAGCAAATCGCGCCGCTCGCAGGTTCAGACCGGCGACCGCAGCGAGAAGATTCGCACCTATAATTTTCCGCAGGATCGCGTGACCGATCATCGCATCGGCTTCACGCGGCATAATCTACCCGGCGTGCTCAATGGTGAGCTTGACGAGTTTATCGATAACCTGATCACAGTCGATCAGGCGGACAAGTTGCAGCACCTCTTTGAGGAAGACGGCAACAGCGGCAACGGTAAAGCCAGCTAGAGCCTGGACTGGCTGGGATCAGGGAGTTACCAATCAGGGATGACCTGTCTGAGGACAGGCCCCCAACATGACGAAGGAGATGCGAGGGAATGCATCTCTCATTGAAAGGAAGGCAATAATGGCACAATTGGTAATGGGTCAGAGTAAAATGTACGAAAACGCGCTACCCGAAATCAATCCTTCGTACAGGTTGCTGCTTGGCCCTGGTCCCTGTAATGTTGATCCGCGCGTTCTGCGCATCGCCTCGGCGCCGCAGCTTGGGCATATCGACCCGGAATTTTTTGCGATCCTCGAAGAGACGGCGCAGTTTTTGCGCCAGGTATTCCAGACGAAAAACGAGATGACGCTGTGTGTATCCGGCTCCGGCTTCTCGGGAGCCGAGGCAGTATTGAGTAATTTGCTCGAGCCGGGCGATACGCTTATTGCCGGCAGCCTGGGTTTCTTCAGTGGCAAGATCGTTGAAATCGCTGAGCGGGCAGGCGCGAAGGTGGTCAATCTGGAAACTGAACTGGGCAAGCCACTTGCAGCGGAAACACTCGAGCAGGCATTTCAAGAACATCCCGGCGTGAAGCTATTTGCCACGGCCATCGCGGAAACCTCGACCGGTCTATTGCAACCGCTGGACGAATTGGAACGTATCACGCACCAGCATGGAGCGCTTTTTGTGGTGGATGCCGTCTGCGGACTGGGCGGTGTGCCAATGAACGTCGATCAGATGAAGATCGATGCCTGTTACGCCGGTAGTCAAAAGAGCCTGGGAGCATTGCCCGGTCTCGCGCCCGTCACGCTGAATGAGCGCGCGGAAGAGGTCATTAAGAATCGCAAAACGCCCGTCCAGAGTTATTATCTGAACCTGCAAGACCTTCATCGCTATTGGAACGGCGACCATACCTATCACCATACGGCATGCAGCAATGTAGTGTATACAATGCATGAAGCGTTGCGCATCGTCCTGGAAGAGGGGCTTGAGGCGCGTTGGGCGCGTCACAAGCTGAATGGTGAGGCGCTACGAGCCGGCGTCAAGGCAATGGGCCTGAATATTCTTACACAGCCCGGTTATGAACTGCCGGTGCTGACGGCGATCATCCTGCGCGAAGGCATAGATGAGCAGGCGGTTCGCCAGGCGCTGCTAGATGAATATAGCATCGAGATAGGCGGTGGCTTCGGCGCGCTGAAAGGCCGTTTGATTCGTATTGGCCTGATGGGCTACAATTCCTGCCGTAAAAATGTCGATACCGTTCTGGCCGCGCTCGAACATGTCTTGCCGCGCTGTGGTTTCCAACCCGAAGTTGGAGCGGCGCTGGCAGCTGCTGACCAGGTGTATAAAAATCAAAAATGAACCACGAGGGCCGATGAAGAGATTTCACGATCAAAACCGGTGATCCAGGTACTTCAGGTCATGTCATTCTGAGCGCAGCGAAGAATCTCAGTCACCCTGGGCGTAGATTCTTCGCTGCGCTCAGAATGACATGACCTGAAGAGTACTTATCGATTTTGCTTGTGGAACTTCATTATCGGCCCTTAAGGGGGCATTACTAGATTACAATAGGTAGCGAATCAATCATGGGACTCGAGCAGCCACAAGCAATCCGCACCATCTTTTTTGATGCCGGCTATACCTTGTTACATCCCAACCCTTCTACCGCGGAGATTTGCCAGCAGGTATGTGAGCGGCTGCATTTGCACCTGCACCTGGACGAAGTCAAAAATCGTATGCTTGATGCCGAAGAATATTTCTGGCGCCAGACAAGACAACGCTACCAGACCTGGGCCAGTGAGGAGACGATTACCGAGTTCTGGGTGGGATATTATATGAACCTGCTCCGCCCATTCATTGAGGAACATGATGAGCCACGCCTCTACCAGCTGGCATTAGCAATCACGCGCGAGTTTGACCAGCATACCAGCTGGCAACTGTATCCCGATGTACTACCGACCCTGGAAGCGTTGAGAAAACAGAACTACACCCTGGGGGTCATCTCCGATTGGGGCATTGCCCTGAGCGCTATTCTCCGGCGCCTTCGCCTCACAGACTACTTCGATTGCTTGCTCATCTCAGCCGCCACGCGTCATGCAAAACCCTCCCCTACACTCTACGAGCGAGCGCTTCAGAGGGCTAACAGTATCGCCGATTATACACTGCATGTAGGAGATTCCTATATTCATGATGTGTTAGGGGCGCGAGCTGTTGGCATAACACCAGTACTACTTGATCGCCAACGAACATTAGAAGAATCAAACGTCGATTGCTTGCTAGTGCATTCGCTGACTGATTTACTGCAATTACTGGAAATTGATTCGCCTCATGAACACAGGTAATTGTATATTTACCTCTAAGTGTTTTGCTGCTATACTGACGCAAGGTCAGTCTCTCGAAAGAGGATTTGAGATTGGTGAGGGTGGGAGATTCTTCGCTGCGCTCAGAATGACAGGCCTGCGGTATGCGCTCAGCATGACAGGCCGAGGATATGGGCTGAGAATGACAGGCCTGCGGTATGCGTTCAGCATGACATGCGAGGATATGGGCTGAGAATGATAGGTCTGCGGTATGCGTTCAGCATGATATGCCCTGGGTGTCATTCTGAAATCCAGGGGCATATCATGCTGAGCGTGTGAGCCGAGGCCCTGAGGAACGAAGGGGAAGAATCTAAGCAGGGCGCCAGGACGGGGTGAACGATGAAAAAGCAGGCCGGGCAGTACACGCCGACTGTTTTACAAGCCGCCATAGGTGAGCCATTGCGCTCAGAGCAGCGCACAAACGAGTATTTACCGCGCATACTTTCGCGGGTAGATATGCTCGTCATCTTCATAGCTATCGTCCTGTTCATTCCGAATGCTTCCGTCGTGCAGGCAGCACAGGGCGCGAGCAGCACCATCTACCTCTATTGGATTATTGGCACAATAACATTTCTCATACCCGGAGCAATCATCACCGGGCAATTGTATCGCCTCATGCCCGTGGATGGCGCGATTTATGTCTGGACGCATCGCGCGCTCGGCCCCTTATGGGGCTTCTTCGCCGGATTCTGCGCCTGGTTTCCCGGTATCCTGGTACTGCTCTCTACCAGTGATATCATCCTCTCACTACTACAAGGTATTTCAACGCAAATTTACGGCACTCCGGCACACTGGTTGACGACCCCGTGGCAGCAGGGGATCGTTGTATTGATCGTGTTACTTTTTGCCGGCCTGCTTTCTATTGCTTCGCTGCGCTGGATTATGAAGATCGCTAAATGGATAATCTTGCTCTATGGCATCAGTATTTTTTTAGTCGGGCTGGCGGGATGCGTATGGCTACTGGCCGGTCATTCCCCACGGGTCTCACTGACGAGCGGTAGCATGACTTTTGGTGGGCAAAATATCGTGCTGTATGGAGTGATTGTGCTTGCCCTGCTTGGCGTCGAAGTGCCAATGAACATGGCCGCTGAGACACAACAATCGAAAGCGGTTTCGCTCTTTTTGCGTTGGGGGCCGCTACTGGTTTTGCTGGCATATCTCCTGGGAACATTCGGAGTGATGGTCGTAGTACCCACAAGCAGTGCCAGCCTGGAATACTCGGCAATTCTGGCGGTCAGAGCAGTTTTCGGCCTGCCTGCTGCTGTGCTGGTCGGTTTGATCTTCATCGGTTTCTTCATGACCGCTACAGTCATTTATAATGTGACTTTTTCCCGCATTTTGTTTGTTTCGGCATTAGATCACCGTTTACCTCCGGGCCTGGCCAAAGTGAATCGCTATGCGGTCCCTCATCGCGCTACTACCGTTCAGATCGTACTGGTCGGCCTTATTGCCATCTTCACGTATTTTATAAGTCCTCTATTGTATAGTATCGATCCGCTGGCGCTCTCCGCGGATACGTACAACATCAGCCAGGCGACTACAACCGTCATCTGGTGCATATCGATGGTCTTCCTCTTCCTGGATGTACCGCTGCTTTTGATACGCTTTCATGAGCTTTTCGCGAAGAAACGCGAATTGCTCATCACGCGGCCCTGGGTCCTCTATCTTTGTGCAGTTATAGGAGGAGTGGCGAGTATACTGGCTATCTGGACAACATTGACACAGTCCTGGGATAGCAATCTGATTTCCAATAGCAATTGGCTGAAAATTGTTGGTATTTCTACCCTGGTGTGCATGGCAATCGGCCTGATGGGTTCAGCATACCCCCGGCTCCTGGGCAGTCTGAATGAGCAGACGGAAGCGGCGCGCGAGAATGCGCGCCTGTTTCATGAATTACGTCAGGCATATGAGCGACTCAGTGAACTTGACCAGCTCAAAGATGCCTTTTTGACGACCGCCAGCCATGAGTTGCGCACACCGCTCACCATCGTACAGGGATACCTGGAACTGCTCGGAGAGCTTGATGAAGGCGTTGATCCGGAGCTCCGGCGCGCTTTTCTGGGCAAGGCCCGTCGCGCCTGTGATGAACTCGTGTTATTGCAGGCAAATATCATGGATGCGAGCCGTATAAAGTTCGATACGGCCACACTGATCACAACTAGCCTGCAATTGCGGGAGATCACTAACTCGGTTGTCGATCTCTTCGAGCCGATCATTGTGCAAGAGGAACGGAAAACGGAAGTGGACATTGAGCCAGGTGTTCATGTGCTGGCCGATGAGACCCGCTTGAAGCAGGTGCTGCGCAACCTGATTGCCAATGCCCTGCGCTACTCACCCCCTAAAACGCCCATTTGTGTCAGGGCAAAAGTGCTGTCAGAAAAGGATATGGCGGAGATACATGTGATAGACCATGGATATGGCATACCACCTGAAAAGCAGGAAGCGATTTTCGATAAGTTTGTGCGTCTTGATCGCGATATGCAGAGTACCGTCCGTGGAAGCGGGCTTGGACTCTATATCACGCAGCAGCTTGTCGAGGCCATGAAAGGGACGATTCGCGTCGAGAGCAGCGGAAAACCTGGCGAAGGCTCAACCTTTATTTTCACGCTGCCCCTGGCGTAATGATTAGCACTGTGTCTGTCCCCCACTGTCCCTACGGCTTCGACAATTTGTCAAAAGGCGTAATTGCATTATCAAACGATTTCGCGCACCACCTCAACGCCGTTCAGCCGCATATGATAAAGGAAAACCAGGTGCAGGAAATCCCCATCATGCGGCAACGCCCCAAGCTCCCTGGCCGTCTCTACGGGCATATCGTAGGTTTGCACGGCATTCGCAGGCACGAGGACACGCATTTTCAAGTTATGTGCGTTGGCATGCAGCTTCAGATGCATAGCCATTGTGTACACGCAAAGATCGGTGCAATTTCCCACGATTATCGCGGCTCGCAGGTCGTGACGAGTATCTAACCATTCTTGCAGGTGCGTCCCATGGAATGCGCTGAGAGAATTTTTGGGAAAAATTTTATACAGGTCGGCAAAAGGCAGGTTTGCCAGTTCGGGAATAGTGTTGGCCTCGCCGGTGCCAACCTGGCAATGCTGTGGAAAATCCGCAAACTCTACTGCATCTGGTGTATGGCAATCCTGGGCAAGCACAAAGTCTCGCACGCCAACTGCATAGGCGCCCTCGAAAGCCGCTCGCACTGCCGGAATAATGCTATTGACCCGCGGGCTGGATAGCGCCCCCTGGTGACAGAAACCATTAATCATATCGACGCTGAACAGGGCAACGTGTCCCTGCTGCGCATCCTCGCGCAAATCGTTCCAGGAAATGCGCGGCAGATCGCGCTCCCATTGCACGAGGGCGGATAAGAATTCGTTAGAGCGTTCTATGAAGTTGCTAGGAATGGTTGAGGTCGTCATGGCATGCCTCCTTTTGGCTGGCAAATTGAAAACTTATAATTTGGCTTCCGCGGCAGGATTGAAGCGATACAGGCGAGCCGGGCGGTGCGTTCCCTCCATTTTTTTGGCGCCTGTATCCTCAAGGATGCCGGTCGAGAGAACCTTCTTACGAAAATTGCGTTTATCCAGCTTGCGGTGCAGGATAATCTCGTAAACGCGCTGCAACTCGCGCAAAGTGAACTGCTCAGGCAGCAGATTGAATGCAATTGTCGTATAGTCGAGCTTACCACGCAAGCGTGTGAGGGTATATTCGAGAATCTGGGCATGGTCGAAAGCGAGTGGCGGCAGATTGTACATCGAAAACCAGCGTACATCGGCTGCATCGTCCGCGGCCCTGACCTGCAAGCGTTCGGAGTCCAGCAAGGCGAAGTAAACGACGGTAATGACGCGCGTGCGTGGATCTCGTCCCGGATCGCCAAAGGTATAAAGCTGTTCCAGGTACACATCGTGAACACCTGTCTCTTCCTGAAGCTCGCGTTTGGCCGCCGTTTCCAGCGATTCGTCCATCTGTACAAATCCGCCAGGAATCGCCCACATGCCTTCATAAGGCCAGGAACGGCGCTTTACCAGCAGGACCTGAAGATCACGCTGTCGCAGGCTCATCATCACGACATCCACGGTCACGGATGGCCGTTCATATTTACTGGCATCGTAGTGATGTGCCTTCGCTTCAGGAGTTTGCTTTTCGGCATGCGCGCTATTTGCTGTGCCACTCTGCTGTTCCGTCTGTTCCATATCCAGCCCAAAATCTCTTTCTGTTGTATTTCGCTGTCATTAGAAGAATCGCTGAGACCCTCACACCCGCCGCCATTCTAAGGTCTATTATACCTTTATCCTGTTGCCCGATTTCATGGCAGCTTAGTGTAAAAGTAACACTAATATAAGGGATGAGAGTATCAGCTGTCAAGCATTTTGGGCTGGTGATTTTGAGCTGCAAAAACATATCGCTTGCTACGTTTCTGGTCGGTTGCCATCGGTGGTTCCACCTTTTCCTCTTTAGCCGTAGCCAATGGAGTAATCTATGTTGGCTCGAGTAATGGGAATCTGTATGCATTCAACGCTCAGACCGGGGTGCAGCTCTGGTCAGCTTCGTCCGGGGGTGAGTTTTATAATCCCTCATCCGGGAAGCCTGCATCCCAATCTCAGGCTCCGTATCCAGCATTGATTGCTGCTAGTGTTTGGTTCTCATTAAAACGTCCGGCTCCCCAAGTTTTCAGGCGGAAAAAAACTGAAAGCTTCGGGAGCCGGCGGAATTTGCTATCTGATCGAATGAGATAATTGCTCAAACTCATACCCTATCAAGCATACGGTCACCACCAAAAATGTTGCGCATCTTGAAAGGGGCAGGCGTTGTTGCCAGCTGCCAGGCCCGCAATCGCCATCCCTTATAAAGAAACCAGGGCTCTTGTAATCTGTAGTCTGGTTGACTCGTCCAAGTCGGGAAAGGCAGTCTATCTTGCCAGCAAAGCCATTCGACCATAGCGGCGCAGAAGGCAGCCCATTTTTCCTCTTCAGGGGAAGAAGCCGATGCTATCGGTTCTGTCACTAACTCTAGCCGGTCTTCGACAGCAGAGCGTTTCCAATCATCTAAGAAATCACCGATTGCGACCCAAGGCGTGGTGCTGTTCCTGCCACGGATGCGGTCAAACGTTTCGGCGATAGTCTGTCTATGCCAGTTATATGAAGATGCGGGCATCTAAAACTTCTCCTCGTTCGCGGAAACGATTATTCAAAAAGCTCATCAATCATGTATTCTATTCTAGGGACTAATAATTGCTCGGGTATATACTTTTTGACCAGTGCTAACGCTTCGTTCGAGTTTGATAGTTTCAGATCACGAGCTAATGCTTTCATGTCTTCGATATCTTGCGGGCGACCGGCGATTGCTTTCATGGCAAACAAATAGTCCAGCGAAGGAATATAGATACGTAAGCCAGGATACTCTGCCCAGAGTGCAGTTGGTGGTTGCGTGTAGAAAAAACCCTTAGCGGCGTCATTAATCCAATTTTCAGGCAACCTTTCGCGCTCAGCTACAACGCGGGCGGCATCACGAATAGTATTGGCTTGCTCTGGATTAAAGTAGGCATCAATATCCTTGGTTACCTCACGGTTCTGAACCTTGAGCAACATTACCGCCCCTCCAACCAGGAGAATTTCACCTGTTAGCTGACGTTGTAGTAGCTCTTGACCAAGCATATGAAGATACTTTTCGATGTCCTGCTTATTCATAAGGTTGCTCCCAAAGAATGCTTATGGAGAATGGAATACTCCTCTAGCATTATAATCATGTATTTAGCTCGGGTCAATTTGGCAGGAAGCTCAACTTATAGAATCTACAAAAGTATAGCGAAGAATCTCTCCTGCGGCCCTGAGATCACAAGGGCTCATCTCGTCCTGGGATGAGGACTTCTGAGTAATCACCTGCTCTTAAATGTGGTGCATCTTCCCGGCCTATGTGCTATACTTTGCATGCGTGACAAACATCCGTTCATATTTTTTTTATTGGGGAGAGAGCATGATCATGGTTGATGTAGGACTGGAGCAGATTGGCCCTTATACGAATATTCGTCTGCTCAATGAAGGTTCTACCGGTCGTACCTACCTTGGAAAACATCACAAAAAGTACGTCGTTATCAAACTATTTCATATCCCCTTCAGCACACCTGAAGCCAGGGAGGCCTTTCTTGCCCATGCTAAAAAACTCAAGAAGCTTAAACATCGCAACATCGCAGAGATACAGGACGCCGGTTTTATCGCTGGAACGGGTGGGAACGAGGAGTATGGCTACCACATTATTCAATATGTGCTGGAAGATGAGCAGGCGCAACGCTTTGTAATTGGGCAGCAGTATTCGCCTGTAGAAGTGAAGCGCATAATCTCTATTGTTGCCGATGCGCTCAACTACGCCCATCAGACCAATACCCTGCATAGCAACATCCATCCCGGCAACCTGCTTTTTGCCCAGAATAATGATATCTTGCTCACCGATTTCGCTCCACTACCGCAAAACCAGGAGCAAGGCGAAATCGCTCCTCTAACTATCACTGGTAAGGCACTCCCCTACATGGCTCCTGAACAACTACGCGGAACGCCGGTTGCCGCCAGCGACCAGTATAGTTTAGCAGTGATGGCGTTTGAATGGTTGTGTGGGCGGCGTCCTTACCTGGCAAATGAACCTGATGCTTTGCTTTACCAGCAGGAACACGAACCGCTGCCCTCACCTCGTACTTTCAATAGCGCCATTTCATCTCAGGTTGAACAGGTGCTGCTCAAGGCGCTCTCGCTGAACCCGGAAGAGCGTTTCTCGAATGTCCAGAAATTTGCCGATGCCTATTTGCGAGCATTGATGGGCATTCCCATGGCTGAACCATCGGAGACGAAACAGGTATCAGTATCATATAGCGAACCTGGTTCCACTGCACGAAACATCCAACAGCCAGTTTCAAAAAATGAGGAAAAAGGAATCCAGGTCGCGTCTCCTGTGCCAGCCTCCAGGAAATCACATAAAGTCAAATCAATAGCACTTGCACCGGCCTCGATAGCTTCAGACGAAGTGGAGGTCGCGGCATCTCCACGCGTTTCTGCTCTACAAAAGAATAGCGATGCGGAACAAAAATTGATTGCGCCCATTTCTACACAATCCACAACTTCTGCCAGCATTGTGGATGAGGTATCAGGAGAAAATGTGAGGATAGAGGATCAATTCGCCGAACCCGAAGCGGTAGTATACGATGAGGTAATCAAGACCGCTCCGGTTGCCCGGGATAGTCAATATTCGCTGGAAGAGATTGTCACTGCCGATCTCCGACAGGGCGGCATTCTCTCGCGCAGGCTGCCCGGTTACGAGGAGCGGGCAGCACAAATTGAGATGGCGCAGCTGGTTGCGCAATCATTGACAGGCGAAGCCCCGGCCATCATCGAAGCCTCAACAGGTACGGGCAAAAGCTTAGCGTATCTCATTCCCATCGTGCGCTCAGGCAAAATCGCGATCATCAGCACGGCGAACAAGGCCTTGCAGGAACAGCTTTTCTTTAAGGATATCCCCTTTGTGCAGAAACACATTCAGCAATTTGATGCTGCCCTGGTCAAGGGCATGGCTAACTACGTGTGCCTCGACCGGCTGGAGGAGGAACGCAACGGGATACAGCACCTGGTCAAGAATCGTGATTTTATGCGGCTGGTCGATATTGTCAATGATCCCGATTCTAGCTTCACAGGTGACTTTGAGACGCTGGATTTTACGCTTCCCGCCGATATTCGCAGTAAGGTCTATGCTGAACGCGATCAATGCACATGGGGCAAATGTCAATTTTTTAAGGATTGCTATGTGCGCAAGATGAAGGTGAAGGCTGGATATGCGAAGGTGATTGTCGTCAACCATACGCTGCTGCTCATCGATGCGGAGTTAGAGGGCTTTCTGCTGCCCGAGCGCGACGTGATCGTAGTGGATGAGGCGCATCACCTGGAGGAAGAGGCGACGCGCGTTTTCACCGTAAAGGTCAGCTATGGACAGGTGACGACGCTGCTGGCACAACGTTTGCTCAAGGACCATAGCGCGGTGAGCCTGCAGGATGAGGCCGAACACACCGCGAGAATTACCTGGGAACGTCTCTCACAGGTGGCCGATCCTGGCAACAAGGGACGAGTCAACCTGGTGGACCCATTGGAAGAAGGATTGGCCCTGGCGAAAGTACTGGACAGGCTGGCAAATTCACTGCGCCAGATGCGCCCGAAGTCGATGACCGAAAAAGAGGATCAGATGTACGATATGCTGATTGCTCGCACAAAAAATCTGGCGGCAAGCATGCGTACAGTTTTTTCAGTCGATCAGCCGGATAAATTTGTCTACTATGTCGAACGTGTCAATACGCAGGGAAGGCGTGGGAGCTATCTCGAGGTGTTTGCGGCTCCTCTGGAAGTGTCCGGCTGGCTGAAAGAGCGATTGTTTGATAAGTATAACGTGATCTGTACCTCTGCGACGCTGGCAACGATTGGCCCGAATCCTCAGAGATTGGATGATCGCGGCCCGAATTTCGCCTATTTCCGCCGCCGTGTGGGACTCGACCATCACGATTATCCCAATGTCCAGGAACGCATTCTGCCGCTCACGTTCGATTACGAGCATAATGCTGTCCTCTATATTCCGCGTCACTTGCCGGAACCCGTGTATGGTTCGGGGCCGGAGGCGATTCGCTATTCGAAGTCCATCGCGCGCGAAATGATGAAGCTGGTCGAGGCTTCGCGCGGACGGGCCTTTTTGCTCTTTTCGAGCAGGCGCATGCTCGAGGAAGTATTTGACGAGTTTTGTCGTTCGCTGCCCTCACACCTGGATTATCCACTGCTGCGACAGGGAGATATGACCCGCCTGGAGCTTACGCGCACATTTCGCGAGACCGAGGGAGCCATCCTCTTTGGTCTGAAGAGCTTCTGGGAAGGCGTGGATATCGCCGGGGAGGCACTTTCGCTGGTGGTAATCGACAAGCTGCCGTTTGACCCGCCGGATGACCCTGTTCACGAGGCGCGTGTTGCGCACATGAAGGCCGCCGGTGAGAACTGGTTCGGCGCCTATGTGCTTCCCCAAACTGTGCTGCGCCTGAAGCAAGGCCTGGGACGTTTGCTGCGCACGCACGACGACCGCGGCGTAATGGCCATTCTCGATACGCGCTTGCATACCAAGGGTTACGGGAGATTGATCTTGAACGCGCTTCCCCCTGCACGCAGGACGACGAGTTTGCGGGATGTGGAGGAGTTCTTTATTCAATCATAATTTGCCTGCTGTAGGTACGCCATTTCCTACATTTGGGGAGGTTGTTGCCACAATTCCACCTGGCCTTGTCTTCAAGACAGGGATGTATCTGTCTTCTGATCAGCAAATAGTACCTATCCGGTTCCTACATTTTGAGCGGGACAGAATAGTTATTGATGTGGCCGGCCAATCTTCGGCTATCAGTGCTATCTTTGAAAGCATACAGCGTTTCCTATCTGAACTACGCTCTCCAGACGGGTCGCCTATTATTGGAAAGCCAGAACGTATCCTGGACTATTCTGAGATTACTGCAAAATACCCATTTGTATTGGATTCAATGCTTTCGCGACCGCTACGGAAGCTACTCAGTAAAAAAACCAGTACTCCCGGTAGTAAGAACGGTTCAGTTCTTATTCCTACGCTGGCTGTACAAGCATATCCTTATGGACAGGCGTTGCCAGCAGTGCCGGGAGCTAATGATGTCCGTGTCTTTACATTTAGTTTGCGATCTGGAACCCGGCCAGAGGAACACATCTATTTTAGTAGTGCTCCTCTAGATTCTGAAGCACATCTAAGTTACTTGAGAGAGTTGGAAACTGCTCTTGGAACTTAATGGTCTTGGTGATTCCTCTTGAGCCATAACGATTCGGAAAATTCTAGCCCGGCTCCGCTAACGGAAGCGTAAACCAGAAGGTCGAACCCTTGCCCGGCGAACTCTGCACTCCGACCTGACCACCGAGGCGTTCGATAATCATGCGGCTGATATGCAATCCCAATCCCAGGCCAACTCCAGAGCCACTCTTGACCTCCACTTCCGGCACGCGATAAAAGCGCTCCCAGATGTGCTGCTGCTGTTCCCTGGACAATCCTGGCCCTTCATCGCGCACGGATACTTTGGCCATGCTACCGGCAAGTTCAAGGCAGACCTCTACCGGCTTATCTGCCTCTGAGTATTTGAGGGCATTGGAGAGCAAATTGCTGATTACCTGCCGCAGGCGATCGGCATCGGCCATTACCAGCACCTCATCGGTTACGTGTGTCACCAGTTTGATAGTTCTGGCGGGAGTTAGATAGCGTTGATCTTCGACACTCTCATGCACTATGGATAACAGGTCGCAAAGCTGGGGATGGAGTTCTAACCGGTTAGCATGAATGCGAGCCACGTCGAGCAGGTCGCTGATCAAGCGGTTTTGCATGCGAATCTGCCGCTCTGTACGGTCAATGTGACCCTGGATGGCAGTTAACATAGCCGTTACTTCGCCAGGTAAGTTCGCCTCTTGCTTGAGCGCTCGGTTTACCTGTCGTTTAGCAAGCTGAACACTTCCCTGAATCGTTGTGAGGGGAGTACGCAATTCATGACCAGCGATGCCGATGAACTCATCCATCAAGCGATTCGTTTCTCGCAACGCCAGTACAGAAGCCTGCGCCTCGGTGCGCTCCTGAAATAACCGGCTGCGCTCTACAGTAAGGACAGCCAGTTGGGCCAAAGCCCTGGCTAGCGCTATTTCATCCTCAGAATAGTCATGCGATGGATCGCCTGAATCATAGGTAACCACTCCAACTATTCGTCCCTCGAGCATCATTGGTACCAGTAGCAGCTTCCTCGGCCCATAAGCATTGGGGCGACCGGCAAAAGGAGGTTCTCGCAGATCGAGAACCACTGCTTCCCCTGCCAGGATGCGGCGCTCTATAGAAGTGCCAGCAACGAGTTCATGTATGGTGAAGCCTCTCTGCCTCTTCCGCCAGGCCTGCTCATGTTCAGGAGGCATCCCAACTGTCGCTTTGGAGCGCAACTCCTGCGTCGTTTCCTTGAAGAGTGTCAGGCTCACAAATGGGTAACCCACGACCTGGCTCATGAGACCCGCAAGGCGCTGGACAACGACATCTATATCACTTTCTTCACCGGTTTCCTCGCCATCATTTTCCGCTTTTTGCATTACTCCTGCCTGTACCAGTGCCTCCGCAAACTGCAAGAGGGCTTGCAGGGCAGCGCGGGTGCGCTGAGCACCCCGGCGTAGTTCGGTCACGTCGCGCATCACAACCACTGCTCCCTGGACATCTCCTGCCTGGTCGCGAATAGGCGCTCCACTCACATTGTAGATGCGATCTTCTCCATTGACGGTGCGCAGCATTATATCAATCGCGTGCGAGCCTGCGAGAATCTCACCCTGAAGGACACGTGCCGCGGGCAGTTTCTCTTGAGGAAATGGCCGGCCCTGCTCGTCACGCGGGAGAAACATAGAAAAGCGATTGGGAAATGGTTGGTCTGCATAATCGCCCTGCTGGGTATATGGATTGAACGCCTGGGCGGCAGGATTTGTGCGCCGTACATGATAGGTGTTGTCATAGACGAAGACCCCGTCGGCGATGGCTGTAACGATGGCTTCCAGTTCGTTTGCCTGAGCTGCTGCCTGAGCTTTCTCCTGTTCTAACTGTGTTACCAATTGTTGTATCTGCTGGTGCGCTTGTTCAGCGTGGCTGCGCGCGTATTCGATACGACTGACAACCAGGCAGATAGCAATACCAAAAACCAGGAAAGTTCCTGTTTCCAGGAGCGGTTGCGCCGAGGAAAGACTCCATGTAAAAGTGGGAGGAAGGACTATGAAATTCAGCAAGATTGCTCCGCATAAGGTAGCAATCAGGCCCGGGCCTGTACCCCACAAAAGAGCAATCAGCAGTACAGAGGATAGAGCAAATATTCCTCGCAGAGAAAAGCTGGGAAAGATGTGCAGCACGAACAGGGTAAATAGTATCATCAAAGCAGGCAAGCATAGTGATGCCAGATAGCCAACCAGCGGGGCATTCCAGGGAGCGGGAAGCCAGGTAGGACTAAATGCACTCGCCCGCAAAACCCGGCGTATGTTCTTCCAGTTCCATATTGAAAGGTGGGATTTGTCTGATGAATCCGGTTCGTTCTGGGCTACATTGGGTATTGCCTGTTGTGGGAGGTCTCCTGGAAGCCTGACCTCGGCAAGCTCTTTCTGTTCCATGAGCGTTCCTCTTTACTTATGTTAAACCTATGATGGTGTTATTGGTAGAACTATATAACAGGACCAGCATGTCAGGCAACCTCTGAAGCCTTCTTAAAATTGAAAAATATATACGATAAACTCTACTCTTGAACACGCCAGAGATAGGGAACGGATGACAAAACATCCAAAAATAGGGGCTAGACAAAGCCATTGCATAGGGCTACAATGGGAAGTGCATTCCGACGCTAGGACAGAGAGTTTTTGTCCAGTTTGTATCAGTTTCAGGGGAGATTGCGCATGAGCAAGATCAAGATGCGCTGCACCACCTGCGGCAAGTGGTTTCAGTCGGCTAATGCTAAAGAAGTAACTTGCCCAGACTGTTTGCAGAAGGCCCGAAAAGAAAAATTGGCGGCAAAGTCAACTCCACCCGCCACAAGCAGAATCGCAGACCAGGGTGTTCCTGGTGCAACAGGTACTACACGACCAACGCCACCACCTAAACCAAAACCGGCCCCCGGTGAAACAAGCCGTTGGTTCGATTCCGTCGAAGATATCAAAGTAGGCGAACCGGATTCGCCACAACGTCCCAGGTTGCCTTTCTCCCCTGCTCCTCGCGATAATCGCGGTGGATCAGAACGTATGGGTAATCGCGGGCCGGGCGGTTATCGAGAAGACCGCGGCCCAGGAGGCTACCGGGATGATCGTATACCGGGTGGCTACCGTGAAGATCGCGGGCCAGGAGGGTATCGAGAAGATCGGGGATTAGGAGGGTATCGCGAGGGGGGTAATCGCGGGCCAGGAGGGTATCGAGAAGATCGCGGGCCAGGAGGGTATCGAGATGACCGCGGCAATCGTGGGCCGGGTGGTTACCGCGAGGATCGCGGGCCGGGAGGCTATCGAGTTGGCGGTTCCGGTATAGGAGGCACTATTGGGCAGCGACCTCGCCAGCCTCTGGAAGGTGGCTATGGGCGCGGGCCACGACCAAAACCGCCGGGTGAGCCTCGCCGCGACCGCTTCCCAGGTGGCAATCGGGGCGGGCGGCCAGAACAAAAAGTCAAGAAGCCGAGGCCTGCCGCGCCACCTAAGCCAAAACGTGAGAAGATTCCGCCACCGAAACCTTTTGTACCAACCGAAGAGCAGGTCAAACAGGTTGAGGAACGCTACCTGGAGCTGGCAACGCCGACCGAGTTTGACGGTATTCGCACGCAGATCTCGAAAGAGCTGGGTATACCCAAGAAAGCCGTCAAGAAGATCGTCAAAGAACTGCGCGACCGGCAAGGTATTCCAAGCTGGTGGGAAATGCAGACCTACAAGGGCGATAGCGAAGAACTGGCGAAGATCAAGGCCGCCTACGAACCGTACCTGCCTCTTCCACCTGTCGGAGTGCATAAGACGATTGCCGATGAGCTTGGTCTTAAGCCGAGTACGGTCTACCAGGCAATCAAAGCGATACGCCTGGAAATGAACCTGCCGCAGTATAATGATCCCGCGCTGCATGGCCTCGAACTCCAGCCTAAGAAAAAGAAGGCCGCTGCGGATAGCTCTGCAACAGGAGAAGAGGATAAGACCGAACAGGCGACATCGACAACGGAGTCCGCTTCACCCACCGAGGGTGCCGAAGGTGTTCCTGTGGCTGCTGATTCGAATGATGGAAAGGCAATCGTAGATACTGAGATGGTCAGAGGGACGGATGAAGCAGCAACAACTTCCGATGTTGTAGCGGATACTTCGAGTATGGTGCAAACTGCTGATACCAGCGCGAATAGCCCATCAGAAGCGGAGCATACGCCAGGCGCACCTGAAACTTCAGAAGCGATTGCGGCAACGCCGGTCGACGGGGGGGCAAGCCAGACAGAATAACGCGCTGTTGACGTTCATCTGATCGAAGACATGCAATGGCACCCCTCGTGGGTGCCAGCCCTTTTATCGGATGAAGCATTGTAGCACGATAGCAAGGGGAACCTATGGAGGAAAACTGCCTGTTCTGCAAAATTGCAGCCGGTCAGATACCGGGTAAAATCGTCTACCAGGACAACGATGTTGTAGCGTTTGAGGACATTAACCCGCAGGCTCCGCATCACATCCTGATCATTTCTCGTCGTCATATCCCGTCAATGGCCGATTTGACGCTCGATGATGGGCCTGTACTTGCCTATATCTTTACTACCGCGGCAAAGCTGGCTCGCGAGATGGGATTTGAGAAAAGTGGCTACCGCATGGTAACGAATGTAGGGCCTGATGCCGGGCAAAGTGTCTTTCATTTGCATTTTCACCTGCTTGGGGGTCGCAAATTTGGCTGGCCTCCAGGATAATGATCTTTTCTTATGCGTATTGCTATTGACTATACGGCGGCGGTCCGGCAAGGAGCCGGCGTCGGAAATTATGTACGCAGCCTGGTCGATGCCATGCTCGCGCAGGATACCACGAACCAGTATATCCTGCTGACAAGTGGACGCCCCACAAAGGAGCGTCCTTTTCCTGTTGCGCAGAATGTGCGAGGGCGCAGCGTCTTTATCCCCGACCGCTATCTGAACATCCTCTGGTATCGCTGGCGTCTGCCGCTTTACGCCACGTTTTTCACCGGGCAGGTAGATATCTACCATGGGCCCGACTTTGTGTTGCCCCCGCTCAACGGCAAATTGCGCAAGGTCGTAACCGTCCACGACCTGGCCTTTTTAGAACATCCAGAGTATGCCGTCCCTGAGCTTGCAGTCTATCTGACGAAAGTTGTACCGGAAGCAATCAGCGCCGCCGATGCAGTGGCCGCCGTCTCGCAAGCAACGAAGCAGGCGCTTATCGAACACTTCAAGACGCCGGCGGAAAAGATTACCGTCATCCCTAACGGCATCCGGCCAACGTTCCGGCGCATTACCGACCCGCTACTGCTGGGAGCAACGCGCAATAAATATGAACTGAAACATCCATTAATACTGGGTGTTGGCACGTTGGAGCCGCGCAAAAATCATCTTGGATTGATTAAGGCTTTCTACCAGGCACAGGCCAGTGGTGGAAGCGGAAAGGGTAAGAAGCAGCAGCAGCGACCGGCAATGCTGGCTCTTGCCGGCGGTCCTGGCTGGCTCTATGACGAGACGCGGCAACTGGTGGCCGACTTGAAACTTGAGAAGAAGGTTCGTTTTCTAGGGCGTGTGAGCGAGCTTGAATTGATTACGTTGTATAGCCTGACTGACGTGTTCGCTTTCCCGTCCTTTTTTGAGGGCTTTGGCGTGCCGCCTCTGGAAGCTATGGCCTGTGGCGCTCCCGTCATCACCTCGAATACATCTTCTTTGCCGGAGGTGGTGGGCGACGCGGCGTTGCTGGTCGATCCACACGATACGAACGAACTGGCAAGGGCCATTACCCGCCTCATCGAGGATGAACAATTGCGCGAGGAGCTGCGCCAGAAAGGTTACGAGCAAGTCAAACAGTTTACCTGGCCCAACTCGGCCCGCAAAATGCTTTCTTTATATGAATATCTTTATAAAGAGGGGCGAGCCGGATGAAAATAGGCATCAATAGTCTCTTCTTTCAATTCCCCAACAGTGGCAGCGGGCAATATCTTTCTCATTTGATACATGCTCTGGCCGAGGTTGACGAGGAAAATGAGTATGTCCTGTTAGGGCCGCGTCCTCTATTATCCCGGCTCGATGATAATATGAGCAGGTTTTCTACTGTGATAAAACCTGTCCCTGGCCTTGCCTCGCGCAATGAAAACGTAGAAAAGCTAATCTGGGAACAATATACAGGCCCCGCTGCCGCGTGTAAGGCCGGCGTGGATATCTTTCACGTGCCTTATTTCGCGCCGCCCTACTTTCCGCGCACTCCCACCGTCGTCACGATTCATGATGTGATTCCCATGCGCCTGCCACTCTATCGTGCCGGTGCCAGTGTCAACGCGTATATGAAACTGGTGGCCCGCGCCGCGCATAGGGCTACATTGGTGATCGCCGTTTCCCAGCATGCCAGGCAGGATATAATAGATGCCCTGCATCTTCCTGCCGAGCGTATTCGCGTGATTTATGAGGCGGCGGGAGAAGAGTATCAACCTGTTACCAATGAGGCAAAACTGGCGGAGGTGCGCAAACGCTATGGCGTGGGTTCGCGCTATATCTTTTATCTCGGCGGGCTAGATGCACGTAAAAATGTGCCACAGTTGGTGCGCGCCTTCGCTCATGTGTATGGGCGGCTGGGCGACCCCAATTTGCAACTGTTGATTGCCGGCAACCCGGATAAGCAAAGTGGGCCGCTCTTCCCCGATCCACGCCCCGTCGCGGCGAACCTGGGTATGACGGGCCAGGTCATTTATCGCTTCATCGAGGAGGAGGATAAGGCCGCTGTCTATAGCGCTGCGAGCGTGTTTGTGTTTCCCTCGCTTTACGAGGGTTTCGGGCTGGACCCCCTGGAGGCAATGAGCTGCGGCGCCCCGGTGATCTGCTCCAATCGTACATCATTGCCGGAAGTCGTTGGAGATGCCGCGATTACCCTTGATCCCAATGATACAGATGCGCTGGTCGAGGCCATGTACAATGTACTGACGAACGATGCGCTCGCGACTGATTTGCGAGCGCGTTCGCTACAGCGTGCCGCGCTATTCAGCTGGCGCAAGACGGCGGCAGAGACCGTCGCCGTTTACAAAGAGGCGTATCTACGAAGCAAAAAGAAGAGATAAAATGCGAGTTTTGATGATTTCAAAGGCGCTGGTCGCGGGTACTTCCCAGCGCAAGCTTGAAGAATTGGCGAAATGCCCTGATGTTGAACTGACCCTGGTAACACCGGAATACTGGAATCGCGATGATGGCAGCAAGCAGGTACTCGAACGTCTCTACACGAGCGGCTACCGCATGATCGTCACGCCCATGAGGCTAAACGGCAGCTTTCACCTGCATTACTATCCGCACCTTCACCAGATCATGCGCGAGGTGCGGCCCGAGATCGTGCATATCGACGAGGAGCCGTATAATTTTGCTACGTTCCATGCGATGTACCTGTCGCAGCAGCAAAAGGCGCGCGCCTTATTTTTCACCTGGCAGAATCTTTTGCGTAACTATCCGCCGCCGTTTCGCCAGATGGAGCTGTACAATTATCGTCACGCAGCTGCCGCGCTGGCAGGAAATCGCGATGCCGCGGATGTTTTGAGGCGCAAGGGCTACAGCGGCCCTATTCATATTATCCCGCAATTCGGTTTCGATACGGAAATCTACAAACGCCGCGAACCTCGCGTGCCTCGCAAAGCCGGTGAGCCGTTCACATTCGGCTTTCTTGGTCGTCTCGTCGAGGACAAGGGGTTGCCGCTGATGGTGGAGGCCCTGGCCGGCCTGCCAGAGTATTGCCGCGTGGTCTTTATCGGAAACGGGCCGATGAAATCTGTGCTGGAGCAGGAAGCAGCACGCCTGGGAGTCAGCGAACGGGTCACGTTCAAAGAAGGGATTCCTACTTTTCAGGTTCCAGACGTATTACAAAGAATGGATGCGCTCGTCTTGCCTTCCCTGACACGTCCAAACTGGAAAGAGCAGTTTGGACGCATACTGGCCGAGGCGATGGCTTGCGAAACGCCGGTGATTGGTTCTGATAGCGGCGAAATTCCCTATGTGATAGGTGATGCCGGACTGGTTTTCCACGAAGGCGACGCCCAGGAATTGATTGCCTGCATACGCCGTTTGCTGGATGACCCGGAACTATACGCAACGCTGGCAAAAAAGGGCAGACAGCGTGTGCTGGAGAACTATACCCAGGAACAAATTGCGCGGCAAACATATGAGGTGTATAGGGAGATGTTGGAAAACGGTCCTACAGTAAAACAAGAGAGGAAGCAGGATGATGGACGAAAATCAGAAGCATTCAAATAATCCATTGAATGAACTGATTCCCCGAAAAATTCTCTTCGGCAACCCGGACAAGGCCAGTCCGCAGATTTCGCCGGATGGCACCAGGATGGCCTATCTTGCGCCAGTGAACGATGTGCTGAATGTATGGGTTGGTACGATTGGCAGGGATGATTACGCGCCGGTGACGCGAGATGAGGAGCGAGGTATCCGATTTTATGCCTGGGCTGCCGATAATCAGCATATTTTGTATATACAGGATGTAGCGGGCAACGAGAACTGGCGGCTCTACGCGACAAATCTCGCCAGTGGGGAAACTCGTGACCTGACCCCGTTCGAAAATGTGCAGGCACGAGTTATCGAGCGCAATAAGCATTTCCCCAATGAATTGCTGCTCGGCCTGAATAAGGATAATCCACAGGTACATGATGTGTATCACCTTGATCTGCCTACCGGCCAGTTGAGACTGGTTGCTAAAAATCCAGGCAATATTATTGGTTGGGGAGCCGATGCCAACTTCAAGGTGCGTGTAGCAGTCACCGCGACGGCGGATGGAGGGCGCGGGTTGCTGTATCGCGAGGATGAGCAGGCAGAATGGCGGGAATTGCTCGTATGGGAAGGCGATGATAGTGAGAATAGTTACCCGGTCAATTTTTCGCTGGATGGCCAATCGCTGTACCTGGTCGATTCAAGAAATGCCAACGCCAGCCGCCTGGTGAAAATGGATATCGCGTCCGGGGCGATCACCGTGATCGCGGAAGACCCGCATTATGATGTGGGTGATGTCATGATACACCCCGATACATACGAGATTCAGGCGGTCGCCTTTAACAAGGACCGCGTGGAATGGACGGTTTTAGATGAATCGATTCGGGTCGATTTTGATACAATTCGGGAGATTCATCCCGGTGATTTCGCGATAAGCAGCCGCGATGATGCTGATGCCAGCTGGGTAGTGCGATTCACCGTCGATGATGGGCCGGTAGCCAATTACGCCTATGAGCGCAAGAGCCAGTCTGCCACTTTCCTCTTCGATAACCAGCCCGCGTTAAACAACTATACGCTGGCAAAAATGCGCCCCATTACTTTCACTGCCAGAGATGGTTTAACCATCCATGGCTACCTGACGTTGCCGCCCTGGGTGGATAGAGGTCCCTTGCCAATGGTGGTCGATGTTCATGGAGGGCCCTGGGTGCGCGATAGTTGGGGCTATAACCCGGAAGCACAATGGTTTGCCAATCGTGGCTATGCCTGCTTACAGGTGAATTATCGTGGCTCGACGGGCTATGGAAAGGATTTCTTGAATGCAGGCAATCGCGAGTGGGGAGGAAAGATGCACGATGACCTGGTGGATGGTGTGCATTGGGCGATTGAGCAAGGGATCGCGGACGCCAAAAAAGTGGCGATTTATGGCGGCTCGTATGGTGGCTATGCAGCCCTGGTAGGAGCAACATTTACACCCGATGTTTTCTGCTGCGCTGTTGACATCGTGGGACCCAGCAATCTGATCACGCTCATCAAGACTATTCCACCCTACTGGACACCGCTGCTGGTGGTGTTTTATAAGCGTGTCGGTAACCCGGATACTGAGGAGGAGTTCCTGAAATCGCGCTCTCCATTGTTCAAGGTCGATCAAATCAAAATACCGATTTTAATTGCTCAAGGTGCCAATGATCCTCGCGTGAAACAGAGCGAGTCGGAGCAGATTGTCGAGGCCATGAAAAGCAAAGGCATCGAGTACGAATATATGCTCTTCCCAGATGAGGGACACGGTTTTGCCAGGCCGGAGAATCGCCTGAAATTTTACGCGGCAGCTGAGAAATTCCTGGCAAAGCACCTGGGTGGGCGTTACGAAGAGTGATAAAAGAGGATGAGTTTTAGGAATCTCTACCCATTCCAGGGAACTTTTACCTGCTGCTCCGTTGCTAGAACATGGTGGGCTAATATGATTTTTCTCAACCCGGAAGTAGTAGCCCTGATACCCAATGACATTCTCTGCTGAATGATGTATAATAGCCGCGAAGAGATGGCTTGCCTTTCAGTCAGGAGGAGTGAGTTGCATGAGCGGTGACATGATTGGTCGTGTCATCAAGGGGCGCTACAAACTCATTGATGAGCTGGCACGTGGCAGTTTTGCTACTGTCTATATCGCGCGCGATATCAAGAGCAATCGCATCTATGCCGTCAAGGTCATGCATCTTGAATTCTCGGACGATGGTGAGTTGCTGGCACGTTTCCAACGCGAGGCGCATATTCTTTTGCATCTCAGCGACCCCCATATCGTGCAAATTTTTGACTATGGGGACGAGAGCGATATGCATTATATCGTGATGGACTACATCGACGGTCAGAACTTGAAATATCAGACACTGACATCCGGGCCGATGGACCCGTTGCGAGCCTTGAATTACGCGCGGCAGATAGCGGAGGGGCTAGATACCGCTTATAAGCATGGCGTGGTGCATCGAGATATTAAACCGCAGAATATTGTGATCAACAGCAGGGATGTCGTCAAGATTACCGATTTTGGCCTATCGCGCAGCCGTGAGACGGTGACGCTGACGCAGTCCAATGTGTTTATGGGAACGGCTTACTATATTCCGCCGGAACAGGCGGAAAGTGGGCGTTCGGCAGATACGCGTTCTGACCTGTATTCTGTAGCTGCTGTGCTATTTGAGATGCTGACCGGTCGCCCTCCATTCGAGGGAGAAACAGCGGTAGACATTGTAGTGAAGCACATGAACGAAAAAGTGCCATCGATTTGTCGCCTGCGTCCCGACCTGCCGGTTGAGATGGACCAGTTCATGCAGAAGGCCATGGCGAAATCGCCGGCGGATCGTTATAGCACGCCGCAAGAGTTCATCTCGGCGCTCGAGCAATTACAACAGCAGATACAAGCTATGCAGCCGACAGACCGGCAAGAGGCATTGGAGCGGCATCAGGGAGGAGAAGGCAAATTCGAACAACAAAAACCGCAAGTCAGAGTAGGTGCGCAAGGTACATCAGGGGAACCAGGGAGACGAGCCGGAGGGAATGAACCAAAAACAGATGGGAAACAGGCAAAATCGACGGAACCTCCTGCAAAAAAGGCGTACCTGCTCGTTCTGGCAAGTGGGCAGACCATTGCCTTAAATGGGGAGTTGATGGTGGTTGGTCGCCAGGACCCGGTACTGGGTATCTTTCCAGAGATAAATCTCGCGGATAAGACGGTGGGCAGGCGTCATGCCTACTTGCGCAACCAGCAGGGGCACTATACCGTAGAAGACCTTAATGCCTTAAATAAAACGCGCTTAAATGGAGTAGTGTTAACGCCACATGAGGAGCGTGCGCTTAAAGATGGTGATATACTGCGATTCGGGAGTGTAGAAGTCCGTTTTGAATTACGATAGATTACCAATTGTAGGGGTGCGATCTTTCGCGCCCATAGTATAAATATCAGTCGGGCGCAATGAACCAAAGCCTTGCGCTCCTACAATTCTCTAAAGAGGTGAACGATATGAGTGAGATGCTCGCCTTTACAACTCTGGTACTGGGATTATCGATCTTTGGGGGGAACACAACCTATATTATTGCCGGCGCTGCGATAGTTATAGCCGCGATCATAGCGATTGTGGCAGTAATGCTTTTCCGTGGCGGCAAGAAAAAGCCAGCTTCCTCCGCCGGGTCAGGGTTGCCTGATTGGCAGCGCCAGGCCCAGCAACAGGGGGCGAATGGTGCATGGAATCAGGGCGGCGCTGTAGGCGGTGATAATGCCTGGGGACAGGTAGGGCAGCAACAGCCTGCCGCCTGGGGCGCTCAGCAGCAGCCCGCGGCAGGTGGTTGGGATGCGCAAAATCCGGCTCAGCAGCAAGCCGCCTGGGGTGCTCAGGCTGGCGCGCAACAGGCGGCCTGGGGAGCGCAAAATCCGGCCCAGCAACAGCCAGGTGGTTGGGGAGCACAGGGCTTTGGTCAGCAGCAACAGCCTGCCGCCGGCGCCTGGGACGCTCAGAATCCCGCGCAGCAGCCCGCGGCGTGGGGAGCACAGGGCTTTGGTCAGCAGCAACAGCCTGTGGCAAATGCCTGGGATGCTCAGCAGCAGGCGGCATGGGGAGCACAAGCAGGTCAGGCGCAAGGCCTTGGTCAGCAACCCGGCGCGTGGGATGCGCAAAATGCTGCTCAACAGCAGGCAGGCGGTTGGGGAGCGCAGGGTGCTCAACAACCGGCAGGTGGCTGGGGAGCGCAGAGTGGTCAGCAGGCCGATGCCTGGGGAAGTCCGGCCTCATCCCCGCAGGGTAGCAGCGGCCAGCAAGCATGGGGCGGAGTTCCAGTACAAACGTCTCAAGACCAATGGGGGCAACAGCAAGCGGCTCCTGCGTGGAATCAACCGGTCCAGCAGAACAATCAGCAGGCGCCCACTGCGTTTAGCGGCAGCGGTTCCGGCCAATCATGGGGACAACCCGCTCCGGCGGCCGATGCATGGGGGCAGCCCGCGCAGCCGCAGGCTGGCTGGGGTTCAAATTTCCAGCAGCCGTCACCGGCTCAGTCCCCTTCTTCAGGGTCTGCACCTGGATGGCCGGGGCAGGGACAAGGATTCGCAGGGGCAGGAGCGGCGAACCCGATGCAAATGCCGGGACAGGGCTACAGCGCAGGTACACCTTTCGATAGCGAAGATAAGACAATTATGCGTAGTACAGGCCCACAGGCTCCAGGACGCCTGGGTATTATACGCGTCGAGGAGGGGAAAGAGCCAGGGCGAGTCTATGAAGTGCGCAAAGATAGTCTTAGCATCGGACGTAGTCGTGAAAGCGATATCTTCCTCGAAGACCTGGCGGTTTCACGCCTCCATGCCTCAATTGTCAACCTGGGCAATGGCAATTATGCGCTGAGAGATGAGGGAAGCGCCAATGGCACGAAAGTCAACGGTCAGACTGTCAACAAGTACCAGCCTTACCCACTGCAGGAGGGAGATAAAATTCAACTCGGACAAACTGTATTAGTATTCGCCAAACGTTGATGCGTTAAAGCGGTATGCAACGTGACCCCTTAATCGGGACAATGCTTGGCAAGTATAAGATCCTGGCCCCCCTCGGCCAGGGTGGAATGGCTCGTGTCTATAGAGCACGTCAGGAGAACCTTGATCGTGAAGTGGCAGTCAAGGTTCTTCCGCCCTGGTATGCTTCGGATCCTAACTTTGTCGAACGCTTTACGCAGGAAGCCAAATTAGTTGCCGGGCTCTCCCATCCTAATATCGTGACCGTCCATGATGCCAGCCAGCAAAATGGCCACCTGTATATTGTGATGCAACTGGTGGATGGGGGAACCCTGAAGCAGCAGCTTGATATCCTGCATCTTACCGGTGGGTCGAATATGCCCTTTATGGATTTGCTGGAGGCCAACCGTATATTTCAGCAGCTTGCGAGCGCCCTGGCATACGCGCACGAGCAAGGTATCGTTCATCGCGATATCAAGCCGGTCAATGTCTTGATGGACCGCACGGGCAGGCCTATCCTCTCGGATTTCGGCATAGCAAAAGTGCTTCAAGGGAATAAAGGGCTGACCCGCCCGGGAGCAGGCGTAGGGACACCCGAATATATGTCGCCGGAGCAATGCATGGGGGGACCGGTAGACGGAAGAGCGGATATTTACGCGCTTGGCGTGATGTTGTTCGAGGCCCTTACCGGGCGTACTCCTTTCGTGGGAGAAAACTATCATGCTATCGCTCATAGTCATATTTATGAACCACCGCCCGACCCCTGCATGTTCAATCCATCTATTCCTTTACCGGTACGCGATGTGATTATTACCACGCTACAGAAAAGGCCTGAGATGCGCTACCAAAACGCGAGCGAGCTGGCAAATGCGCTCGATATGGCGGTGACTGCCTCGAATAAGCATGCTTCCATTCCGCGAACAAGCAGCTTTATTGATCGCGTTCCTACAAGGCCTATAACTCCCTCGGATTTTGAGGCTAGCAATTCAAGCGCGGGGAATCACAAGGGCCAGCCCTACACGGTTCAAGCCATGTATCCTTGCCCCAATTGCCATTCGGCTAATAAGCCAGAAGTGAGCTATTGCATTCGCTGTGGCTCCTACATGAATCTTTGTTCCAATTGCTATCGCGCGAATCGTGCTAAAGATCGTTTCTGCACGCGCTGCGGGCAACAATTGCAATGACAATCTACCAGGGCGCAACTTTTGTATGATCTCCAGGTATTAGCGGGCGCTACTCATACACGAATTCATCCGCCTGGGGAGCCGAAACACGTTCAAGGGTTTCACGCTGCTCATCGATACGCTTGCGATGTAGCATGGCACGCTGTTCTGCACTGAGGGCCAGTATAGTACGAATGCGCTCGACGATCATACGTGGCTGTGTTGGTTTTGTCATGTATTCTATAGCACCCTTTTCAAAGCCACGCACCTGTTCTCCCAAATTGTTGAGCGCGGTCAGCACCAGAACAGGTATGGATGAAAGGGGAGGTGGCTGAGACTCTGGCTGTGCTGCATTGAGCCAGTCCAAAACGGCCCAGCCATCGACCGGCTGCATCATGAGATCGAGTACGATCAGGTCTGGACAAAATTCTGGGACGACCTGTATGGCTTCGCTGCCGTCCGATGCGCTCAACACCTCGAAACCGGCGTGCTTGAGATAGACGCCCAATATCTGCTTGATGTCGAAGTCATCCTCAACGATCAGAATACGGGCCGCCTCTTTACTTGTGGTTGCTTTCATTTTGTTCACCTCCGCCGCTACTTTTGTTTCCACAACGTTTATGATCGCCGTATGAGTGGTGCATGTGGGAAAGATACTTCTGCCCTGGTGCGTGCAGGCGTTTCCCCGGTACGACTCAAATGAAACTGACCACCCAGGTCGCCAATGAGATTGCGAATCAGTGACACGCCAAGACTTTCACCGTTTTCTTCTTCGGGCGGTTCAAATGGCTTGTTGCCGTTATCGATTACTTCGACGCTGATCCAGCCACCTTCTTCACGACCGCGAATGAGGATAGTTCCTTCTTTCATGCCCTGCATGCCGTGTTTAATAGCATTGGAAACCATTTCATTCAAAACCAGGGCGAGAATGACCACCGCGCGTGAAGGAATGACGATAGGACAGGGTTCCACCTGGAATGAAATGTGTGTTTCGGGTGGACGGAGATTGGCATTGGCGACGCCGACGATTTTACGGGCGATATCATCCACCCGCGCTTCGCTGACCTCTTCATGAGAAAGCAGGTCATGCGTTGCCGCCAATCCTTGAATACGGTTGACGCTTTCGGCCAGGATAGTGCGCACCTCTGGTGATTTTGTGCGACGCCTCTGTAGGGAGAGCAGTCCGGCTACATTGGCAAGATTGTTCTTGACACGGTGATGCAGTTCCCGCAGCAAGGCTGACTTCAGCTCAAGGCCGCGGCGTGTCTCTTCATACAGGCGCGCATTGTCGATGGCGATAGCTGCTTCATTAGCAAAGGTGATGACAAGCTGCTGTTGCTCCTGGCTCAGGAGATGACGATGGCTGCTATAGACGCAAATACAGCCCAGAACCGTGCCTTTTGCTTGCAGCGGTACGCACAAAACAGAGTGAATATCGGCTGACACAAATGGGTCATGACGGAGAAAACATTGCTCATCGTTCTGAAAGCAATCGACGCGCATGCTGGGCTGTTTTGTCTGTACTGCTCTGCCGGCGCAGCAATGGCCGACGGGCACGCGAATGTCTCGTACATCTGAATTGTTGAAGCCATAGTGGGCCAGCACCTGCAGGTGTTGCTTTTGCGTGTCCAGTTCAAAGATACAGGAACGTTCCGCTCCGCTCAGTTGAACGGCCTGCGTGGTAATGATCTGGAGGACGCGATCCAGTTCGAGAGTGGAGGCGATGACCGAGGTCACGCGATGAATGGTAGAAAGTTCATGTACCTTGCGCCTGAGTTGTTCATCGGTTTGTTCATAGAGCCGTCCATTTTCGGTATTGATGGCAATGATACCGGCAACCACTTCGATGAAGTCCATTTCCTCGGAGGTGAAGTCGCGAGGTTCGAGGGTCTGGACGCTGATGACACCGATGAGCCGCTCGACATTGCCGAAAAAGATGATGGGCAAGACGATGAGGCCGCGATATTCGGGGCCATAGGCTCGCGCTTCCGAGGCAAAATGCTGGTCGGCAATGGCGTCACGCACGAGCAAGGGATGGCCTTTCTCCGCTACTCGACCGCTGTATCCCTCGCCCAGGCGCAGCAAGAAATGCAGACCGCCGAGGGGACGAGGGCCGTTGGTGGCATGGAGGGTGAGGATACGCTGCATCTCATCGTAGAAAAAAATCGAGCAGAGGTCGGCGTCCAACTCATCAGCAACAATCCTGGCAATGGTCTCAAGCGTCTGATCGAGATCAGTTGTGGAATTGCTGACACTGTTGATGCGCTGGATGGCATGGAGACGACGCTGCGTGTGGAGCTGCAGGCGCTTATGCTCGGTGGTCAATGTATCGGTGAAGGATTGATAACCGCGCGTGAGAGCAAGAATAGAGAGCGATTGGACCTGGTGCAGGTGTGCCAGGGCTTCGGGCAACAGGTGGGCATCGGATGCTTCTGTTGTGAAAATTTCCTGGATGGCCTGAAAGAGGGCAGAGACGTATAATTGCAGACCCTGCAGGCGCGTTTCCAGTTTGCCGCCCTGTTCGGCGAGGGCGCGACCGGATTGTTCAAAACGCGCGATAAAGTCAGGGTTGTCGCTGCTGATGAGGGCATTGAGGAGTAAGGAGGCGTCGCTACCTTCTTCAGGGCCGGAATGCGCGCCGGAGGCTTGCTGTAAAGCGGCACGTAACCTGCCCGTATGCTGGTTGAGTATATGTTCGACCTGTTGCTCTGCGCTGTAGTGTATCACCCTTTTTTCCCTTGCCCCATATTCCACATGACGAAGCGGGTGGATGAAATTGAATGCCGTTGCTCAATGCCATTGCTTCGCTGCATCTAGATGCAATTCATAATCTTCTATTGGCTTAATTGTAGTTGAGGTGCGCTTTTCTGTCAAGGCGTACCGGCTAACCCATTTTGGTTGCTTACTTACCGGCAACACCTTTGTACGTTACAGATGACATGGAGGATCGAACCATGAGATGCACGAATTGCGGATGGCCACTCTCACCGTTACGAACGATGACGAATTGTCCAAGATGTGGAGCTGCAATAGGTTCAAATTCGAAACCGCAGCCGGTATTTGCCCCGTATGAGAATGGGCATCCAGAGGTATCCGGGCCAATAGTCGGAATTAGCAGGGCGCAAACCGGGCCGGTGCGACGTATCAATAGAAAGAGCAATACCCGACTGGGTTTTAGTGTAGCTGCGCTGTGTGTGATCACCGGAGGCTTGCTACTGATCTTCGTTTACTTCCTCGGAATGTCAGGCTCTGGAGGCAGTCCGAATGCCAGTACAGGAAGTCTGAATACTCAAAGCATGCTCGTTTCTCCCACGCCAGCATCTCCTTCCCCTTCGCCTACGAATACTCCCACGCCGACGGCTATTCCTTTTCCTGGGCAACAATATATTGATCATGCGCAAATGGCGAGCGCGATAGATGCAAAGACTGAACTGCCTACACAACTTTCCACTACCTTTGCAATCAACACGAGGATCTACGTTACGTTTCAGTTGCACCCTCCTGTACATGGTGGGGCCGTGTGCTTATTATGGTACCTGAATGGCAGGCAGGTGACAAACTACCAGTTTGCGGTAAGTCAGTATACCCATAACAGTTATTCTTACGCGATTTACGGCAGTGCCGGGCCGGCTTCCGTTGAGGTCTACTGGGCAAGTTCAACCTCGTGTGTGGATGAGCAACTGGCGCAACGGCTGAATTTCACGGTGACGATCTAAAGGCATGATTGTGGAGTTTGACAAAATAATCAGGAATCCCGGCAGGGGCCGATGAATCGGCAGCAGGCACGATTCATCGGCCCCTACGGCTCCGCCGCGGATTAAATTCTTCAAGTGCATTATCGCGCTCCAAGCAGTATTTGCGCCAGCCGATCGCGTTCGGGCTGTGTTAATGGTTGCAGGGGAGAACGAGGACGGCCACCATAGCCGGCGGTAAGTTCGAGCGCGGCCTTGAGCCCGGGTACGTTATAGGTGGCGGTGACGGCGGTATTGGCGGGTACGAGGCGCGCCTGCAAGCGCCGGGCTTCTGCGAGCTTGCCGGCATTGAAGAGCGCCTGTACCTGGCAGACTTCGCGAGGAAAGATGTTGGCAAGCGCGGCGACGGCTCCAATCGCTCCAACGGTCAGGGCCGGCAGGAGATAGCCTGCGCTGCCGGCAAAGACGCGGAAGTGAGCCGGGGCCTGAGCGACGATTTGCGCCAGTTTGGCTATGTTTCCCGCGCTATCTTTGATACCGGCGATGTTGGGGTGTTCGGCTAGCGTGCTGACGAGGGCGGCATCCAGGTCGATGCCCGCGGTATTGGCGGGCATGTTATAGATGACAATGGGCAGTGGGCTGGCATCGGCAACAGTGCGATAGTGAGCGAGCAGGGCCTGGGAATCCATGTGGCTTTTGAAATAGAAAGGCGGTAGGACGAGCGCGATGTTGGCTCCGGCTCGTGCCGCCAGGTGACAGTAGGCGATAGTAGTGCGTGTCGATTGTTCTCCGCAGCCTGCCAGGATAGGTATGGTTTCGTCGGCTGTGGCTCGCGCCGTTTCGATCAGTTGCGTTCGTTCATCAGGTGTGAGATGAGGCGCTTCCCCGTTGGAACCCATGACGACATAGCCGGCGATGCCGGTTTGCGCGAGATTCTGGATATGCCGGCGGAATGTGGCAAGATCGAGTTCTTCCTGGGTGTCAAAGAATGTGGGCAAGGGGGGATAAATACCGGCTGGCAGAATGAATGTGTTGACCATGCTTTGTCTGCTCCTACTATGCTATAGCCCATTAGGAGATGATTATATCACAGAAAACATGAGGGAATTCACAATCCGGCTGTGCCATAAGGCATAGCGCGTCCACCAGAAATGAGCGTATAGTTCGTACATGAGAATGAATCCATAGAAAATGTTTTGAAAGGCATGATGCCTCACAAAAATTTCAATAGTCTAGCTCAATAATGACGAAGGAAAAATTACTAAACGAAAAAAGGAGAAAGCAGATGAAAGTTAATGGTATCAAGCGATTTGTAGCAGGTGTAGCAATTGTTGCTCTTATGGCGCTATTTAGCGCGTGTGCGGGGGTGAGTACAAATGGAGGCAACGGCAATTTAAGTCTGTCAGGTTCGGTGGTGTCTGTGAATCCTCAGAATCATAGCGTGACGCTGGAGATCAATGGGCAGCAGAAGACGATCAATGGCCTTACCGATCAGGAAGTGTCCTTGTTGCAGGGTCAGGTAGGCAAGCCGTACACGATCCAGGTGACGCAGAACAGCGACGGCTCATATGAGATTGTTACGGGCACTCAACCGATGGAAGAGGGCACACCCGAAGCTGGAGAGACTCCTGGTACGAATCAGACGCCCGAGACGAATGAGCCCGGCAGTATCAATTTTACCGGCAAGGTGCTGAGCGTGAGTGGCAGCAGCATTACGGTGAGCCTGCCAGATGGCTCGTCCTTGACGGCGAGTATTGTGAATGGGCAGACCGATGAGTCGGATTTCAACGGCCAGCGGATTACCAATGGTCAGCTTATTCAGGTCGAGGCGACGGCCAATGCGAATGGCAGCTTCCTGGCTTCGAAACTGTCGCCAACCGATAGTGGAGATACCACGAATCAGAATGTGGTGGATTTCCAGGGTGTTACAACCAGCGCGGTTGGTTCCGACCATGTGATTCATTTCGCGGTGGGCAATAAGAGCTTCAGCTATACCATCGGCGCGAATGCGGACCTGAGCGATTTCAACGGCAACCCACAGTCCATCGCCAAAGGGGTGAGCGTAAAAGTCCAGGTGACGTTCAATGGCACGGTAGGCGCTGTGACGAAAGTGGATAATGCGAGCAATTCGTAGCATATACATGTAAGGAGAGGGTAGCCTGAGCGGTGGAGACGGTTCGTCCTCCACCGCTCAGGCTACCCTCTCTTGCTTATCTCAGCGTCAAAACGAAGACACCAAGAATTAGCACGATTACTACAAACACACTGATCCACAGAATGGCAGCGCGACGCGCGGCAGCGGCGCGCAGTGTGTCCACACGCGTATTTTCGGCTGGGCACCATTGCGATCTCCTGCAATTTGGGCAGAGCGGGAAGAGTTCGTAGGGCTGGTAGGGTCTGCCCTGGCCGATGATTTTGTCATGTATTTCTTCGCTCTCGAAGACGGCCGAACAATGGGTGCAGCGTAAAAGCAGGTATTCGCTCCAATCGCCGGCCTTACATGATGGACAGGCGGCATCATCATTGGTCGCGCGATTGGCTGGGGAGGTGGCCATCCACCGGTAATGGCAGCGATGACAGTAGTTGGTTGTCCGGTTCGTACTTTTCTTCTCATCGCCGCGCAGCAGGCCAGTTTGCCGCAATGTGGAGGCCTCTGCTGGTGAAAGGCTGTAGTTTATATCATCCAGGTCGATAAAAATGGTCGAAGGAAGTGGCTCGCTCAAGTCTGGAAAGGCGAAGTGGCGCGGCCTGCCTTGCCCTGAAGAGGTCCTGGCCCTATGCTGCGCGGAAGTCGTTGATGTGGTTTCTGCTGAAAAACCCGTATAATAGCCGTGCTGCGTTGCGGCGGTGTGCAAACCAGAGGAGCTATCAAGCAGGTGATTGGAGCGTTGAGCGTCATAAGTTCTGCGTGCAGCGGGGTCGCTCAAGGTTTGATAGGCAAGCAAAAGCAGGCGCATGCGCTCTTCGGCATCCGCGCCTTTGTAGACATCGGGATGATATTGCAAAGCCAGCTTCTTAAAAGCGGTTTTGATTGCGCCTTCGGAGGCGTGGGAATCGACGCCTAGCACGGCGTAATAGTCGATAAAGGTTTTATCCATCGGTTTCGGCGGCTACAAGGATCGCCATTCAGGTTTATACGTACATAAAGACGAAAAAGCCTGGAAATTCTCCATAAAAACAGGTATCGTATCTATTAGTTAGACGTATGAGCAGTGGAAATGTTGCAAGCAGACAGAGCCGGTAAAGGAGGGGCAGGATTATGCATGAGGATGCCGTGTACAACGATCATGACCATAATGCTGAACACAAACATGCTCATGCTCTTCATGGGCATGAACATGTACACGATGAGCATGAAGAGCATGCGCATGGAAAAGGGCATGGACATGGGCACGAGCATGGGAGCGTAGATGCGGACCTCTATGGAAATCAGGCCGGGCTGCGAGCGGTACAAATTTCGACTGCGGGGATGTTTGTTGTTGCGGCTATTCAATTTGCCATCGCCGGTATCGGGGGAAGCGCGGGTTTGTTTGCGGACGCACTGCATAATCTTGGAGATGTTTTCACGACGGTTGCGCTGTGGATCGCTTTCGTGATCTCCAACCGCGCTGCCAACCAGCGCTACACCTATGGCTATTATCGTTCCGAGGACCTGGCGGGTATTTTTATTGTGCTCGTGATTATCGGCAGTGCGGTGGCGGGGGCGGTGGAGTCGATTTTGAAGCTGACGAATGGGAATGTGCCTACACAGATCTATTGGAGCATGGCGGCGGCGCTGGTGGGCGTGGCGGGGAATGAGTTGCTGGCGCAGTACAAGATCGCAGTAGGAAAGCGTATCAATAGTGTGCCATTGGTGGCGGATGGGCAGCATTCGCGCATTGATGGCCTGACCTCGCTGGCGGCGTTTCTGGGCCTGGTGGGAGTAAAACTGGGCTTTCCGCTGGCCGATCCGATTGCCGGCCTGATTATCACGGTGGTCATCATTACGGTTGTATATTCCACCTCGCGCAGCGTGCTGCAACGGCTGCTTGACGCGGTCGATCCGCATATTGTGCCCTCGATCATTGAGACGGCAAGGACGGTAGAGGGTGTTGAGGGGGTGACGGATGTGCGCGCGCGGTGGGTGGGCCATACGCTGCACGTGGTGATGAATATCGAGGTGGATGCCGAATTGACGCTGGCGAAGGCACATGCGATTGCTGAGGAGGTGCGGCACCGACTCTTCCATGGGATTAAGGGCGTTTCAGAGGTGACGATTCATACCGATCCGGCAGGGAGCGATGTAGATTATCACGAGGCGATGGCCCACCATTTGCAGGAGGCGCACCGGCCTATTGCACCAAGATGATTCGGTCTTACCCCTTCTTCTCCAGCGATTCGAGCACGGCAGCGATCTCGCGTCGAACGCGATCGTTGGTGCTGATTTCATCGCGTACTTTCTCCCAGCCGTGCATGATGGTAGTGTGATCGCGCCCACCAAGAGCGGCGCCGATCTGCTGTAGAGAGGCGTCGGTTTCTTCGCGCATCAGGTACATGATTACCTGGCGCGGCCAGGCGACCTCGCGTTCGCGCCCCTTGCCGCGCATTCGTTCAACGTCGAGGTTATAGTAGCGGCAGACGCCTTCAAGTATCTCAGTGATAGAGAGATTGGAGTGGGTTTTGCTTTCGCTATAGATGTTTTCAAGCGCCTGAGCAGCTACGCTGACGGAGAGGGCTACATCGTGCAGGGTGGCGTAGGCGATGACGCGATTGAGGGCGCCTTCGAGTTCGCGCACGCTGCTGCATTCGGGGCGAGCGATAAATTCGATGACCGAGGCGGGGATGGCGAAACGTAGCGATTCGGCTTTGGAACGCAAGATAGCCAGGCGGTGCTCGTATTCGGGAGGCTGGATGTCGGCGAGCAGTCCCCATTCGAAACGCGAGCGCAGGCGGTCTTGTAAGCTGTAAATGGCTTTGGGCGGGCGATCACTGGTAATGACGATCTGCTTATTGGCATCATGCAGCGTGTTGAAGGTATGAAAGAACTCTTCCTCGGTGGATTCTTTGCCCGCAATGAATTGAATGTCATCGACGAGCAGGATATCGATCTGGCGGTATTTGGCGCGAAAGTCTTCGGTTTGCTGGTAACGGATGGCGTTGATGATTTCGTTGGTGAATTTTTCTGATGTGACGTATAAGACGTTCAATCCAGCTGCTTCGCCGACGTGCCCGATGGCGTGTAGCAGGTGGGTCTTACCCAGGCCAACCCCGCCATAGAAGAAAAGCGGGTTGTAGATGCTGCCGGGGTTCTCGGCTACGGCGAGCGAGGCGGCATGCGCTAACTGATTCGATTTGCCCATGATAAACGTACTGAAGGTATAACGCGGATTCAGTAGTCCGTCGCCTCCCAGGGGGAGAAGCCCGGGCTGCATGTTTTTGGGGTGTTCGTTCATCTCCGTCCCGTTGCCGGTTGTGCTGCGATGGGCTACTGGACGAGGAGCAGCGGGAGCTGTAGAGGTCTGCGCGTCTATCGCATTGGCCTGCGGTGTATTGGGAGTAAGAGAGAGCCTGGAGTCGAGCCGCTCTTTCTCCTGCTGCAAATGGGTCAGGCGATTCCTGGGTAGGCGATAGCTGCGTTTATGGATAGGTTTCGTGTTCTCTATTGCATCATGACGGTATTCATAGGTCTCTTTGGTCTCTTTGGCGACGACAAAGCGGACTTCTACAGATGTGCCGCTGACCTCGGTCAAGATAGAGCGAATCAAGTCGAGGAAGCGGCCCTCGAGGTGTGCCTTGGCAAAAGTAGTGGGGACGCCAACAACGAAAATGCCGTCCTGGAAGGAAAGGGCTGAAGTGCCCTGAAACCAGGTCGTGAAAACGGCTGGTTGAACCTTTGTTTGTAGCCTCTCTATAGTTGTTTGCCAGATTTGCTTTGCATTCACAAACGTTGGTACCTCATGAGCAAAATAGGTGTATCGATTAGCAAGATCGTGCGTTTTTACATGTAGGGTTCCTATATTTGAACGGACAAGAAAACAGAATAGAACAAGTGAGCAATCACAATTTTTTAAGGTAGCAGAGGGTAATAGTAGCACTAAATCAAAACGCTGTAAAGTCCTTTTTTAGGGTGTTCGTGGTGTGAAGTGCCTCACATGATTCCCTCCACTTTTACTATATACTAGACCAAAAGGGCTATCCGTAGGATGGCTACCAATCCTGTGGGGACAGCGCCTGGTGCCTGTCGTCGTTTCCCTCGAGCGGGACAGGGACAAGCCGCTGCCCCTACAGGATTACTGGTTTATGAGTTGAGGAGTTTTTAGATGATTGTACCCCGGTTTATGCCTGTAGCGATCCATAGAGGCGGTTTCCCGGCTGCAGTCGGAAGATGCGCCTGGCTTTTTGCAGCACTTGCTTTGATGCTGTCGAGCACCTTTCTAGTATCCTGTACGGGATTATTTGGCAATACAAATGCTACGGGAGTAACAGCGACTCCGGCGGCATCAGAACTGCCACTGGCAAAACTGCACTGGTGCAGCAAGCCATCGATGGTCTTCCGCGACGAGGGGGCCGCGACCACTCCGACAGCCACAGCAACGGGAGCAACGACACCCGGCGCGACGGCTACAGCGGGTAGTGGAAGCACACCAACCACCACTGCGACTCCATCTCCGACAGCCAGCGGGCCGAGGACGATCAGTAATTGGTCGCAGGTCGAGCCATATCTTGGTTTCACGCTCTATTTGCCGGCTACATTGCCCGGTGGCAGCTGCCTGGTGAGCGCCCAGGCAACAATACACGATCCAATTTTTGGGGGTAATTTTTTCATAGGATATCTCCTGCCGGATCACAGTTCGATCAGTTTGTCGGAGGCGCCTTTAAACTCGCAAAATACGCAGTTTCAGTGTAATCCAACGAGCAGCGCGTCGCCCCAGGCCGGAGCAACGCCAAAAGTGGGAACTCCTACGCCTTCGGCAAGCCCGACGCAAGCAGCCAACCAGCTGTGTTCAGGCGCCAGAGATATGACAAATATTGTGCTATTAGCGCGAGGCACAATGGATTCTTTACAAAAGTTTTTTAATGCGTTGCAACCGAACGTTGCCTGGATACCCGGTTCATAGGATCGTTTGATCGGCCTCGTACCCAGGTTAATTTGTCAAAGTCCATAATCGCACTCATAGTAATATCGGTAATGGACTCGACGCTTTGCTCGCTGTTCTGATATAATGGCAGCAGTTTACGTTTAATCATTGTTGTAGCTCGAAAAAGTGGTCGGCCTGCTACTTGCTTGTTCTCGACCGGCGCTGCGCGGCTCAATGAAGGATGAGGGCCGCGGTCAAGGTGTTCAGGCGAGGTGAAAGCAAGGGTCGCCTTTCACAAACAAGGGAGGAAATTTGATTATGGATAAGTGTCCCTATTGTAATGCCGATACAAGGCCTGGGGATAATTTTTGCTTGAACTGTGGCAATCGCCTGCTACCCTCGACTCCCTCAGTACAGCAGGCAGACACGATAGGTGGGGCTACTCTGCCGGCGTCTGATGAATGGCAGCTGCAGAACCAGGGTGGGACAGCTCCTGCATCGTCCCCTGGCTGGAACGAGGCAGATTTGAAAACGGTGGCGAATACAAACATAGAGCCTCCCACTTTACGGGCCGATGCAGCCTCTTCTGTGGCCACGATGGACAAAATTGAAAATCCGGCCCATCTCGTTCTGCGGTCAGATACTGGAGAGGTATTGCAAGATTACAGCCTGGATAAGCCCGAGATGATTATTGGACGTGCTCCTAACAGTGATATTCTGCTCTCAAAAGATAAGCTCACCTCGCGTCGTCATGCGACCATTCATTATGAGAATGGCGAATATGTGTTACGAGACGAACGAAGCGCCAATGGCACATTTGTGAATGGGCAGCAGCTGGAGGAAATGACTCCACGTACCCTTCACGATGGGGATCACGTTGGTATCGGAGAGCATGAGCTTGTTTTCCATGCATATAGACCTGTGTCAAGCGGGGTGGATATAGAAAGCATGCCAACGGTCACGGTGAACTCTGCCGCTGCCGCCGAAATGACGTACCGCACGCGTGAGGATGATCTGTTGACGGCCACAAATGTCGATGATTTCGGCACGCGATCCATGAATGGGGGAGTTGAGGTGCCCCCTGCGCCGCAGCCTGAGAGTCCTCCCGCGCCAGCGCCCGAGCCGGTATCCCCGCCTCCTGCGCCCGCACCGGTCGCTTCAACCAGTGTTGCCAATCCACCTTCCGCACCCGCTTCTCCGGCAGCAATACAGGCCTCATCAGATATTGCTCCCAGGCAGGCTGATGCCCGGTCATCCACTGGCAACATCACCTTTAACCGGCTGACCAGTTTGCCCCAGCCCACGCTGCCCGATGTCGCTCCATTAGTCGCGGCCCTCACGACCCTGGATGGGCAGGTATCCTCTCTGCAAGAGCAGTTGAATGCGACCCAGGAAGCCATGCGCAATCACGAAATGGACATCGCACAGACGACGAATCAATTGCGGAACGGCGTGCGCAATGTATCCGAGCGTATGGATAACACCATCGCCGATGTGGCGCGCAGCCGCGAGCAACTCTCCTGGGCTGAGTTATTACAATTAATGGAAGACGTAATGAACAATCCGCGTGATATCGAGTATGTAACGAAGCTCGCTCGTAAGGCCCGTGAGTTGAACAAAGTCTTCCAGATTCATCAGAATGTCCTCAACGTGCTGGCAGAATGCACAAGCCTTCTGCGCAGTCTGATCGGCGAAGACAACAAGTAGAATGCTCTTTCAGGTAAGAATGGTGTAGGGACAGCGCCTTGTGCCTGTCCTTTGCGGAGCAATAGGGCAGGCACAAGGCGCTGTCCCTACACCATTCTTACTTTCGGATGTTTCCATAATGCAGGAACAGAAATTTGACGCGATTGTTATCGGTGGCGGGCTAGGTGGACTATTGAGCGCGGCACAGTTGCTGCAACGAAGCAAGCGTGTCGTTGTTTTAGAGCGTCTACCCCATTGTGGGGGACGTTTTACGGCAAAAACATTCCAGGGAACGCAAGTGAGTACCGGTGCCGTACACATGATCCCCTTTGGCAGCAGCGGAGTGCTGGCGCGTATGCTGCGCCGGCTGCGAGTTCCGCATCGTTTTTTTGACGCGGATGTCTTCGGGTCTTTTCACGTGCATGGTAAGCAGATTCGCTCACGAGGTCTGCTTGGCCTCTTCAAGGTTTTTGGTCCGCGCCAGTTCTTCTGGTTCGCCCGCGTGGGCTATCTCATGTTTTTCCGGCGTCTTCCTCCTCAAGAGCGAAACCTTCCATTCGATCTCTGGTTGGAACGGCATATCGATACTTCTCGCAATCCTGAGCTTACCGCATTCTTTGAGCGTATCTCGCGCTTTGCGCTCAGCCTCGAATTACACCAGGTAAGTACGGCGGAAGTTATCAATACGACGAAAAATATGTTTCGTTATGGCGCTCCCGGAATTGTAGAGGGCGGTTGCGGCGCTCTGACAAACGCGTTAGAACGCCATATCCTTGACCAGGGGGCGGAAGTACGCCTGCGGCATGATGTGCTGCAAATAGTGCATGACGAGGACAAAATCACCGGCGTGCGGGTGCGTAACAAGGCCACCGGTGAAGAATATGTGCTAACCGCACCCCTGGTCATCAGCGACATTGGACCGCGAGCCACACATGCGCTGCTCTCCAATCAGCAGATTACCCAGGCAGCAGTACTGAAAAAGCAGCTTGTCTCCGCCGGACAAGGCGACGGAGCTCAGTTCAATGCGACCGGGATTAATGCAGGCGACGCGCATGAACAGATTGCCGGCGATGAGGATTTCCCGGAAGCAGTGGGTTTGAAGGTACATGTGCTAAGCGATGTTTCGCTGATTCCTCACAAGGGAATCATGTATTGCCTGGATACAAAGCGTATAGCCGGTATGGTCCAGCCGACGAACTGTGATCCGTCGCTGGCCCCACCCGGCAAACACCTGCTGATTACTCACCAGGTGATTCAGAGCAATACTATCGAAGAAGAGAAGGAACTGGCCCTGGCTGATTTACGTATGATGTTCGGTGAAACGTTTGAGAAACACTGCCGTGTCCTGACTATGAGCGCCTATCGCGGTGAATGGCCGGTGAATCGCGTCGCCCAGGGCGCTGATGTTACTGCAGAGACCTCGATGCAGGGCCTGTACCTGGTTGGTGACGCAGTCAAACCATCAGGGTATTTAATGGTCGAAGGTGTTGCGCAGAGCGTGAACTCGCTCCTTGACTTACTGGACTCGAGAGATGATGAAAACGTTGCCAGGTACGGAAGCCGGGCATCGCGTCGCTCTCGCAATGTGATTCCCCCACCATCTCGTTTCAATGCAATTCGCTGGTTGTGGGAAGCTCCTGGAAATTCATAGCAAAATCAATGGATAAAAACGGTCCTTACTATCTAATCGAGGGTGGCGCACCGCTCCATGGTAGCGTTCGACTCAGCGGTGCCAAAAATGCCGTCACGAAAATGCTGATCGCGACCCTGCTCACGGACGAGTGTTGCACGTTGAGAAATGTTCCGTTAATTGGTGACCTTGATCTTACCATATCACTTTGCCGCAATATAGGTACACAGGCTGAACTGGTTGATCACACACTCTCCGTTTGCACACCGTCCATTCGTAGTTCGGTTATCTCAACAGCGGTGGGCGGATTAAATCGTATGGCGATCATCACGGTAGGACCGCTGCTGCATCGCTGTGGGGAAGCGGACATTCCTATGCCAGGCGGCGACCGTATCGGGGTGCGTCCCATCGATTTTCACCTCAATGGTTTAAGATCGATGGGGGCGGAGATTGTGGAAAAGGATAGGCGCTATCACCTGCGTGTGCCGCGCGGATTGCGAGGTGCGGTGATCCAACTTCCATTTCCCAGCGTGATGGCGACGGAGAATTTTCTCATAACAGCATCGCTGGCGAAAGGTGTCACAGTGATCCAGAACGCAGCCCTCGAACCTGAAATCATCGACCTGATCAAGTTCTTACAAAAGATGGGTGCGATCATCGAAATGAAAGTTGATCGTCGCATCGTGATCGAGGGCGTGGACCGCTTGCACGGCGCCAGCCATACGCTGCTGACCGACCGTAATGAGGCCGTATCGCTGGCAGTGGCGGCGTATTTGACAAAAGGAGATGTGTACCTGGAAGGCGCGCAGCAGGATACATTGCTCACGTTTTTAAACACGCTCTCAAAAATGCAGCTACATTTTGAAGTCGATGATGAAGGTATTCGCTTTATAGGCGATGACCGGCTCCCACCGCCTATCGCGATAGAAACCGATGTCCATCCCGGATTCATGACCGATTGGCAGCAGCCATTCACGGTCTTATTGACGCAGGCCGATGGCATGTCTGTGGTACATGAGACGATTTACGAGGATCGGTTCGGTTATACCTCGGCGCTCCGCGGAATGGGTGCGCATATTGGCCTCTATACCAAGTGTTTAGGCGAAGTCCCCTGCCGCTTCCGCGAAAAACAATATACGCATAGCTGCCTGATCAGTGGTCCAACTCCCCTCGTTGGTACCGAACTGGATATCCCCGATATTCGAGCAGGCTGTTCCTACATTCTGGCTGCACTTACCGCCAGCGGCACATCCCAGGCATATGGCATTGAGCATATCGAGCGCGGCTATGAGAATCTGGATGTGAAGCTGCGCAGCCTGGGAGCAAAGATCGAGCGGGTTAAAGAGTAAAGCCTCCCTTTCTATATCTTGAAGTTACGCTGTCCAGCTTGCCCGGACCTCGCGCAGTTGCTCGGGTGAAAGAATGCGGAAAAGAACCAGCAAGCTTTCCAGATCATACTCCAGGCCAATGGAGTGCAATTCCTGGCGAATACGACCGAGGGCACTGATCTGTGTCGTTGAGATCAAACCATAGCTAATGAGGCTTGCGGCCAGCAGTTGGTCAGGAGTGAGTAGTTTGAACATCAGGAGAATTTCTCCTAGCGAGTAATTCATATCTACACCGCGCAGCATGCGTTGGATATTCTGAGCCACCTCCAGCCGCTGTTGCGGGACAAGATGGCCTTCCAGCAGTACGCTGCCAAGAGAACGGGTTGCGCGTCCGCTGAGAACCGGCGTCTGTGGCTGTGAAGGCGCGGCTGGAAGAGGAGACATAGGAGGCAGGCTCTGCACAATGTTGAGCAGCATATCATCCGCTGTGGCATTTGTATCTGGCGCTGCCTGCTGGCGAATCACTTGAGGATCGGTTGACTGCACCTGTTCAACAATCGTCCTGGCGATTGCCCTCTCGGCTTCGCCCTCATTGAGTTCGTTCACTTCCTTAAGAGCAGATGAGGTATCTCTCACCTGCTCTTCTTCTTTTCTCTCTGCTTTTTGCGCAGCAGCATGCGCGTTATTCGCGGGTGCCTGCTCTTGCCGTATGGAGGCCACTTCAGAGGGTAAGGGAGTCGTGGAAGAACTGATTGGCGCTGCGCGGAGCTGTACATCCGGTTGCTGCGACTGCAGTACGGGTTGTGCCGGAGCTTGTCCGATCCGATATTCCGGCTCATCCTGAGTGGATATGCCCTGAATTGGTGATGCGCGCAGGGGTAGATCGCTTAATGAACGATCATCAAATGGTCTTACCTGTTGCGCTATTGACCTCCCATTTGTATCATCCCTGGCTATAGTCTGGGTTTCTTGCTCCATCTGGGCCAGATCTGGCGTTGGCGGTATGCTTCTTCGTGGGCTGGTAGCTGACTCGTCATTCTGAACCGTTGCGCTATGCTCTCGCACCATACGTGACAGTTGGGCTAGACTCGATTCTTGCCTCTCTGGGAGTACCATCTCATCAGAAGAGGATGGTCTGTTTTGAACCGCCATCACCTGGCCTGAATTCGTATCGTTCATATTCATGATTTTCTGGGGTGGTGTCTCTCTATCCACTGCTTGCGCTGTATTGTTTTCAACCGGTTTTTGAGCTATCTGCTGTTGTGCAGGGTAATCGGTAGCGCTGGCGGGGCCTTGAACAGCTGTCAGATACTGTGAATTATGGGGCAACCGGTTTGTTTCCGGTAAGGGAGAAAAGGCTCGTTCACTAGGATAAATAACGGCGCGAATCTTGTCGGTAACATTGGGGTTACCAGGTGCCGGCTTGCCGGTATTACCGTTTCCCGCTGGTACAGGTGGATAAGAAGGAGATGAAGCTGGCCGGGGCGATGCCGGTGATGAAAGAGGAGGTGGCATTTGTGAGCGGGAAGATACCGGTGACGACCCTTGCGAGTGCGGTAGAGCGTCAGATTGCATGGAAGGAAGGGGCATTGTGACCTGTGCATTGAGTACATGTGCCGATCTTGAGGACGGCGTTTCTGATGGCCGGTTGAGTTTAGGCATGGCTCCTGAGTTCTGGTTATTGGCGGTGGGCGGAGCCGGAACTCGCGAAAACGAACCCGTCGTCGTGCCTGCAATACGCGAGCGAACAGTATCAACAAGGTTCATCACACCTAGCATGCCATCGACATCCAGGTTGGCCGGCGTCGCATGCGAACGATCATCGGGATCATCCAGGCCATAACTCGCTATATTTGTGCAGCGAAAGGTAAATACCTGCACGCCTCTTCCGCGCCGCTGAGCATCGAGAGCTACCCAAAATTCACGTCTGCCGGCGGCTGCCTGAGCTAAATTGACCAGCACAAGACGTATAGGATAACGCGCAATAGCATCAAATACCTCCACGGCTGTTCGCGCCGCGTGGCACTCGTAACCGGCCAGTTGAAATTCACTGGTGAGCAATGCTACAAGCTGCTGATCTCGTTCGAAAAGAAGAATATGTGGTCCACCATTATTCATATTCATGGCTACGCTCCATCAGAAAGCCGCTCTTTACGAGCCAATTTTATCGAGATAGATGACGCCATAGTTAGGGATGCATTATACAAACGAAAACTCCTACATGACTAATATCGACGCTAGTATAGCACACATCTCTACCATGGCAATAGATAACAGTACCATTGACATGTGCTGGCATACGGTGTACAAAAATTGCATGATGATAATGAAGAGAGGAGCGATGATATACATTGGATCAGACCATCCCTTTTGAAGCACGACCAGTTATTGCATTGATGACAGACTTTGGTCTGGGTGACGGAGATGTGGGGGTGATGAAAGGTGTGATTGCCGGTATCACGCCGCAGGCATATCTCATCGACATTACGCATGATATTGCGCCCCAGAATGTCCCATCCGCCGCCTGGATACTGGCTTCTGCCTACCGTTATTTCCCGGCAGGAACGGTATTTGTCTGTGTCATTGATCCTGGTGTAGGCAGTTCGCGGGGCGCGATTGCGGTGAATGCCGGTACGTGGTTCTTTGTTGGCCCTGATAATGGACTTTTTAGCTATGTCTTGCAAGAGCAGCCTGTTCACGCTGCCCACTTGCTTGTTAACGCCGCATACCAGCTACCACATATCAGTTCGACGTTTCATGGGCGCGATATCTTTGCGCCAGCGGGAGCATACCTGGCACAGGGCATTCCCCTGAGTGAATTGGGACCCTCTCTCGATCCTGCCGGGCTGCAGCGCATCGATATCACACCTCCTGCGCGGATTGGCAAAGAGATCGATGCGCGGGTTATTCACGTCGATAACTTCGGCAACCTGATTGCGAATGTGCCACTTTCCCTTGTTCCCGACCTGTTCGATGCAGCAGCGGTGCAGGCAATTTTCCAGACGGGCAAAGTAGTGGACAGGCGCAGGAGGTTCTTTGCCGAGGGTCCCGATGATGGACTACCATTCATCTACGGCGATAGTTCGGGCTATGTAGGCATCGCCGTCCGCAACGGCAATGCAGCGAGAACGCTTGGTGTTGGATTTGGCGCGTCCATTACTTTCGTCATAGCGAACAAATAGGTCGTTCAGCACTCTCACACTCGCTCGAAAAGAGGTTATGCTGATGGATAATCTCTTTCTGCGTTCTCTTTGTGTGGTGAATCACCTGGATAGATGGCGAGATGGTAGAATGAGGCATATCCAATCGGTAAAACAGAGAAAAAGGTAGATTATGCAGCTAGACATTGAAAAATCAAACGAACGCTTTCAGCGACTTTTTCAAAGTTTTAACTTACTGTGGGTAATTATCAGTGCTATCTCTATTACTTTTGCGACGTACTCTGTTTTTATCAATAAACCTGCTTATCTGCATGACTGGCGTGGAATTGCAATTATTGCCCTCGCGCTTTTTATAATGGTAATCTACGCTTTCGGCCTTTATAGCCGGTTTGTTTTCCGGGTACAGGATCAATGGCCTCCGGCATTTCACCGGGCTTTTGCCTGCTGGTTTAGCGTATATGTAGGAGTTCTGCTTTTATCAACGATTGATGCCGCCTTCTCGTGGTGTTTCTTTATTGTAATGGGTATTTCTTTTGCGCTATTTAATGCTCCCCGCTTGCTATTGTTCGTGAGCATCATTTTCATAACGCTGAGCGCTTTCCAGGGCCTTCTTAGCTGGCCACTCGCCGGGGACAATCTTGGCAGTCTCTTTGGTCTGGGACTCGCTTTCTTTTCTATGACAGTGAGTTGTATGTTTATGCAGCACCTGATTGGTGGTTGGCATGAACGAAATGATTTGCTGGCAAAGATTTCCTGCGCCAATCGAGAGTTGGAGGAAGCGCATCGACAACTGGCCGAGTCAGCTGCCCAGGAACAGGAGCTTGCGGTCTTGCGTGAGCGTACAAGGCTGGCGCGTGAGATGCACGATACGCTCGGTCATGCATTGGCCCTTGTATCCGTTAAATTGGAGATCGCGCAGCGGCTCCGTGAGCGCGATCCTGAACGCTGCGACCGCGAACTGGAGGCGACCAGGGAGATTGTGCGGAACAGCATGAACGAATTGAGAGCCTCAATTGCCAATTTGCGTTCACCGGCTTTAGAACGCGAACCTGCATGCCGGGCCATCAGTCGCTATGCGCGCGAGATGGCGCAAAGGGCTGGATTACGCGTCTCCTATGACCTGCATCCTGGTGTTGAGGGCTTGCCTGAGGCTATTGAGGAGACGCTCTGGAAAATGGGACAGGAGGCTCTGGCGAATATTGAGAAACATGCCCAGGCAAGTAACGTCTTATTACATATCAGTCGCCAGAATGGTTCCATCGTCATGCGAATACAGGATGACGGCATTGGTTTGCCAGAAGCATTGTATCGTTTGCAGGAGGATGGCGATATGACTTGCACCAGTCCGGAGGGGCATTTCGGTTTGAGTGGCATGCGCGAACGGGTTGAGAATTGCGGCGGTCACCTTCATCTCTACCCTGCTGAGGATCATGGCACCGTAGTTGAGGTAGAACTCCCACTTGTTGAGGCGCCATTAGCCAGCCCCCTGGAAGCGCAGGTTTTTCCCTAAATCCTCTTCTTTTTCAACAGATTTTTTTGACCTCATCTATCCTCTACAATAGGCGGGAAGAGTTTGTATCCAGCGCTGCCTGCTGTCCGTATAGATATGTATGAGGAGTGGATGCCCTTGACATAGACTTATCTGTACGGTATGCTAACATTACCAGCAATGTACGAAGCATTCATCCTTCCGGTGGATGTGGATTGAGAAGAGTAGGAGCATCGATATGATGCGGTATGATCGAGGCACGCAGCCGGTAGGCTGGTGTGGGTTGAAGCAAACGAACAGCAGCATTGCAGGAGCATCAGAACGATGCATGATGAGCGAGGCATCCAGCCGGTGGGCTGGATGAGGATTGAATCGTACAACCGAACACAATCTCTACAACGTAGGCATGGGCTGGTTATCTACTTCGATGTGTCGAAATGGGAACCAGCTTTTTTGAACTCATTTCTTCTTTCAGGTCTGGATGAACCTGCGAATGGTGCGAACATCCGTACTCAAATTCCTAGTGCGTTTTCTTCTGAAGTCAGTTATAAGCAATCAGCCTAGCAGCATAGAACAGAGAGGGTGACCTATGGACCTGGTGAAGCGGTTAGAGGAATACAGGGATCGTGAACGGGGTCTACAGTGGGAAGGGACGTTTGCTCAGTACTTTGAGATTGCCACCAAAAAGCCGGAGGTGGCACGTCTCGCCCATGAGCGGATTTATCATATGATTATGGATGCCGGCGTTGAGACGGACCGCAATGGAGAACCCCATTACAACTTCTTCAGCCAGGAGATTTTTGGCATTGAGAAGCCTTTGCAGCAGATTGTCGAGTACTTCCACTCGGCTGCGCAGCGCCTGGAAGTGCGTAAACGCGTCCTGCTGCTGATGGGCCCGGTCGGCGGCGGTAAATCCACCATTGTCTACCTGATTAAGCGTGGATTGGAGGCGTATAGCCGCACAGATGCGGGGGCGCTCTATGCCATTAAAGATTGTCCGATGCATGAGGAACCTCTACATTTGATTCCAAACGAACTACGTGGTGATGTTGAAAAGGAATTTGGCCTCTACATTGAAGGAGACCTCTGTCCCCATTGCCGTTACCTGGTAGACACCCAATACAGGGGACGCATTGAAGATGTCCCGGTGAAACGCCTGGTGTTCAGTGAAAAATATCGAGTGGGAATAGGTACATTCACGCCGTCCGATCCAAAGTGTGTTACCGGTGATACGCTGGTACTCACAGACCAGGGATTACAAACGATGGAGGATATATACCTCTCACTTCCCCAAAAGCCACGTGAGGACGAGTTTGTACCATTTGAGACAACCATCCTGGGCATAAATGGGCCTGAGAAGGCAGCGAAGTTCTATTGTGGTGGATTCCAGCCGATTTACGAGGTAGAGACGAATCTCGGTTACACTATTCGCGGGACGGCTAATCATCCGCTGCTCGTCTTAACACCGGAAGGTGAAATCGCCTGGCGCAAGATCGGCGAATTGCAAACAGGTAACTATGTGGCTCTAGCACGTGGTAGCCAGATGTTTGGCCAAAGGGCAGTCTTACCAGAAAGCTTCTATCCATTGCCTCGTCAACCGAGGGTGATGACACCTGATCTTGCTTACTGGCTAGGCTTGTTGACTGCGGAGGGCAGTGTAACTCCCTACGAGACATGGTTCGTCAATAGCTCTCAAGATTTGATCAACCGGTTTATCGATTTGACACGCTCGCTCTTCGATCTGGAAGCCGTGCCACATCGTAAAGCTGAAACATACAACTACAACGTCTCGATTAGCAATAAGGCGCTTTGTACCTGGCTAAGGAGCGAGTTGGGAATAGCACGCGGCTCGCAGGCAAAATCGGTTCCGGCAAGTGTCCTTGCCAGTAGCAAAGAAGATATCCTGGCGTTCCTCGAAGGGCTCTTCTGGGGAGATGCGACGATTCGGGGCAACAGGCAAGGATCAAACACGTTCAAATATACGAGCAAGTCACGACAGCTTGCGCGCCAGGTACATGCATTACTGCTCAATCTCGGGGTGGTTGGTTCCTTATGGAATCATACGGATGATGGTGAGATCTACTACAATGTCACTTTACGTGGGGATCAGGTACTTGATCTTGTCGAGTTGATCCCCTCATTGCGTGACAAAGCAACGTCACCCCTGCGCGAAACACGTAGTGAAAAGACCAATTATGATCACTTACCTCACGGAGCAACCCTGCTGAATGGGCATGGTGGCGATGGCTACCTCGCGCGCATTCTCTCGGGTGATCGCCAGCTTTCGTATAATCGCGCAAGAACTGTACTCGCTGAAAAGCCAGAGTTGGCAGGTACATTACTCGCTGATCTGGTAAAGCAGAACTCTCTCTGGCTCACAGTACGAGAAGTACGCCCGGCGGGTATCGAACCGGTCTATGATCTACTCGTGCCTGGCACACATTCATTTGTTGCCGATGGGTTTGTACAGCATAACAGCCAGGATATCAGTGAGCTCGTAGGTGGTATCGACCTTTCTACCATTGGTGAAGTCGGCGTCGAAAGCGATCCACGAGCCTATCGCTTCGACGGTGAGCTCAATATCGCTAACCGCGGCATTATGGAATTTGTGGAAATGTTGAAGACGGATGAGAAGTTCCTGTATGTACTGCTTACGTTGAGCCAGGAACAGAACATCAAGACCGGGCGCTTCAGCATGATCTATGCCGACGAAGTAGTCGTGAGCCATACCAATGAGCATGAATACCAGGCCTTCGTAGGCAACAAGAAATCCGAAGCCTTGCAAGACCGCATCATTCTGGCCAAGGTCCCCTACAACCTGCGCGCCTCGGATGAAGTCAAAATCTACGAGAAGCTACTCAAGCAGAGCGCGCTACAGAATGTGCATATCGCCCCCTATACCCTGCGCATTGCCAGTATCTTTGCTATCCTGACACGACTGGAGCCATCGAAGAAGGCCGGCATGAGTTTGATGAAAAAGCTCAAACTCTACGACGGTGAGGACATCGAGGACTTCAAGCAGAAGGATATCAAGGAACTGCAGGAGGAAGCGGTACGCGAGGGCATGGACGGCATCTCGCCGCGCTATGTGATCAACCGCCTCTCGAATGCGCTGGTCAAGCAGAATACGACCTGCATCAATCCTATCGATGCCTTACGCGCGTTGCGTGATGGACTCGATCAGCATACCAGCATCACACGCGAAGAGCGCGAACGCTACCTGAACTTCATCAGTGAGGCGCGTAAAGAATACGACGAGATGGCCAAGAAGGAAGTCCAGCGGGCATTCGTCTACTCCTACGAGGAGTCGGCTCGTACCCTGTTGAACAACTACCTGGATAACGTCGAAGCTTACTGCAATAAGACCAAACTGCGCGACCCCATTACCGATGAGGAGATGGAGCCTGACGAGCAGTTGATGCGCTCGATTGAAGAGCAAATCGGAGTGACCGAAAACGCCAAGAAATCTTTCCGCGAAGAGATTCTCATTCGTATCTCGTCGCTGGCTCGTAAAGGCATGACCTTTGAATATACCAGCCATGAGCGCCTGAAGGAGGCGATTGAGAAGAAGTTGTTCGCCGACTTGCGCGACGTTGTGAAGATCACGACCTCAACGCGCACGCCCGACAAGGAGCAGCTGCGCAAGATTAACGATGTCGTTAACCGCCTCATGACAGAACATGGGTATTGCCATGTATGTGCGAATGAAATCCTGCGCTATACCGGTAGCTTGCTGAATAGATAAGGGAAGAATGAACCGGGCACCGCATGCAGGTGCCCGGTATCTTTAACAGCAAGATATCATAGAGGGTGAAAAAGGAGAATACCATGTCTGTCTCCCAGCATGACTGGTCCCTGCATCGCAAGGGTCAGATCGACCAGGAACGTCATAAAGAGAAGATTCGCGAGGCCATCAAGAAAAACCTGCAAGATATCGTCAGTGAAGAAGGTATCATTCTCTCGGATGGCAAGAAGACAGTGCGCGTGCCCATTCGTTCTCTGGATGAGTATCGCTTCCGCTTTGACCCCGGCCGCCAGCAGCACGCAGGCCAGGGCAATGGAAAAAGTAAGGTTGGTGATGTTGTAGCACAGGAGCCACGCCCCGGCAAGGGTAAAAAGGGAGACGCGGGCAAAGAGGCCGGCTACGACTATTACGAGGCCGAAATCACGATGGAAGAACTGGCCGCGATGATCTTCGAGGATCTCGGCCTGCCCAACCTCGAGCAAAAACGCCAGCAGGAACTCCAGACCGAGGCTGTGCGCTTTACCGATGTGCGCAAGAAAGGCCCCCTCAACAACCTGGACAAGAAGCGCACCATCATGGAGAATCTGAAGCGCAACGCGGCCAAGGGCGAGGCGAAGTTCCAGGATATTAAGTCGGAAGACCTTCGATTCAAAGTGTGGGAACCCACAATACGCTATCAATCGAATGCTGTCGTTATAGCGATGATGGACGTGTCGGGTTGTCACACAGCCGGACACCATATCGAAATGGCCGATGGCTCCTACAAGGATGTTTCCGAGATTATTGAGGGTGATGAAGTTGCTTGCCTGGATTTGGCAACGCTGCAAAAAACGACCGCGCCCGTTGTTGAGACGTTCTCAAAAATCGCTAATGAGACGCTTGTTATTGAGACCGAAGATGCAACACTGAGAGCAACCGCTCAGCATCGCTACTTCGTCTATGATGAACAGGAACACGCTCTCATTGAGAAACGTGCTGGTGAATTACAGATTGGCGATAAACTTATCCTGATCAATTCCTGGGGCAGCACAGCAGTGCAGCCAAACGTGCAGTTGACCGAAGATCAGGCCTACATATTGGGAGCATTGCTAGGCGATGGTCACATTTATGTGAGTCCAAATAGCTCGTACATCACTATTACAGATGAAAACCTGCTCAGGCTTCAGCAGTATCAAACTGTTTTTGAACGGGCTTTCAATGTCAAGGGTCTTATAAGGCAACTTCCAGGACCGAATAGTCGCCAGCGTATCCACTTCAACAGTGCCCCTCTGGCCCGTAAGTTGCTTTCAGACTACCCAATGCTGGGCAGTCGTTCGCGGTATCGTTATATCGAGGCGAGCATTTATCGTGAAGCACCAGAGGTGCGAGCCGCTTTCCTGCGTGGGCTTTTTGATGCAGAAGGTAGCATCGCTCACCACGCAGTAATGTTCTATTCCGCGAGCCGCCAGCTGATTATGCAGGTGAAACATTTACTCTCATACTGGGGTATTCGTGCGCGGGTTCATGATTTTGAGCAGCATGAGAATCGTCTGGGTGACGACCAGACGATTCGTGCAGGTACCTACTACAAGCTCTCAATCAACGCGAAAGATGTCTTGCTTTTCGCCGAACATATCGGTTTTGGTTGTGAAGAGAAACGAGCCAAAATGAAAGTGCTGGTTGAGAAACAGGCAGCAGGTATTGATGCAATGCGCAGTAAATATATCCTCAACGAAGACAGGCGTGAGCGTTTTGCTCATGTTGCCGGGCATACGCGCTTGTATACCTATTATCGTCAGGAGACCCATACCCTTTCTCAACAGCAACTCCGCACGCTTGCTTCGAGTAGCACCGCAACGGTAGAGGATAAAGAGTATATTGATACCATCTTGAAACGCAGCTTCATCGTTTCAAAAGTACAACGTATTCAGCGAATCGAGGAACCCGTCCAGGTGTACGATTTCGGTGTTGCGGAACATCATAACTATATTGTGGATGGCATGTTAAGTCATAACAGTATGGGCGAATTCGAGAAGTACATCGCCAGGAGCTTCTACTTCTGGATGGTGCGCTTCCTGCGCACGAAGTATAACAACGTGCAGATCGTCTTCATCAGCCACCATACCGAGGCAAAAGAGGTGACCGAGGAGGAGTTTTTCCATAAAGGCGAAAGCGGTGGTACGCAGGTTTCATCGGCCTATGAGCTGGCCCTGGAGATCATCAAGGAGCGCTATAATCCTGATGACTGGAACATCTACCCGTTCCACTTCTCTGACGGCGATAATCTGCCCTGGGACAATGATCGCTGCGTGCAGCTGGTCAACAAGCTGATGGAGCTTTGTAACATCTTTGGCTATGGCGAGATCCGCGAGGGACATTACCGCTCGCCCAGCACGCTGATGTCGGCCTACAATAAAATCACCGATAAGAAGTTTATAGCTGTTACCATCTCAGATAAAAAAGAGGTCTATCCCGCACTGCGGAAATTCTTTGCCCAGCGCGAACCGGTTCCGACAAGATAGGATTGTCATGGGCGCAATACACCTACCCTTACGTTGTTGATCTTAAGCGTGATGGACGCAGGAACTTGCGCCCCTACAGGAGTTTCCAATGGCAGATAGCGATATCGAACGTTTACGTGATGCGATAGATGATGCGTGGGAGGAAGCCCTTAATTTCGGACTTGATCCGTTCCCCACGCATTTCGAGCTTGTGCCCGCGACGATCATGTATGAATTTGCCTCGTACAGCCTGCCGGGGCGTTTCAGTCACTGGACGCATGGCAAAGCGTATTACAGGCAGAAGATGCAGTATGACTTCGGGTTGAGCAAAATCTACGAGATGGTGGTCAATACCAATCCCAGCTATGCCTTCCTGATGGATATGAACAATCTGCTGCAAAATACGTTCGTGGCGGCGCATGTGTTCGGGCATACCGACTTCTTCAAGAACAACGCTTACTTCCAGCATACCTCGCGTCGTATGATCGATAAAGTGAGCATTCATGCCGAACGCATCGCCAAATACGAGTTCGATCATGGCAAGGCGGAAGTCGAGCGCTTCCTTGATGCTGTTCTCTCTATTCAAGAGCATGTTGATTATAACCTGCTGATTCGTGAGAACGAGCCGGAATATAGAGAAGAGCGAAAAGCCGCTAACCAGGTCTCAACCGAATACGACGACCTGTGGGGTCTGGAGAAGAAGGCGAAGAGGGCGGAGGAGGAACGCGACCTGCGGCCAGGAAAACCACCCAAGTTTCCAGAGAAGCCCGAGAAGGATATCCTTCAATTCTTAGTACGTTATTCTCCGCATCTGCAACCCTGGCAGCGCGATATTATTGAGATTGTGCGCCTGGAGATGCTGTACTTTGTGCCTCAGATGCAGACCAAAATACTCAATGAGGGGTGGGCCTGCCTTGTAGGAAACAGTCTCGTACTTACTGAACAGGGATTGATGCGCTATGAGGCGTTGCATGAACTACTTGCACAGGATAAAGCTGTTAAAGTAGGTAGCGGCGATGGAGAACAAGATGCTATTACCGACCGGCATATTACGCGCAATGCCGCTACAATCCGCCTACGTACGCGCCGTGGTCTCCTGCTAGAGGGTGCTGAAGAACATAAACTCAGTATCGGGCCTGGCCAATGGATTACGTTGAAAGATGTGAAGGTTGGACAGCGTATCCCCCTGAGCGTTGGTGATAATATCTGGCCGGAGCAACTTGTACCTATCACACTCCCTGTCCAGATACGTATACCAAATCAAAAGGATGTAGCCGCTGCTGCAGGAGTTAGTGTTTATACTATACAACGATCATTGAACGGTAAGACAGTTTCTAATGCAGAACGCATTCAGTCTGCTATTGAACAAACAGGTTACCAATTGCGACCAAATTGGAGGCCACTATATAGTCGGCGATTCCCACTTGTTGCGCCTACACATATGACAGAAGCATTCGCCGAATTTCTAGGCTACTTGATTGGCGATGGCAATATTCATACCTCTAAAAATGCGATTGGCTACACGACCGGAGACCGCGAACTGGCGGATCGCTTTGCTTCCCTGGTTAAAGAGTTGTTTGCCATCGAGTCGAATGTGTACTGGGATGATAGAACCCTGAGCGGCAAAGGTGGTCGCTGGCGCGTCGTCTTCTATTCAGCCAATGTGCTTGATCTGTTACAGGAGCTAGGCATTGATTTGAAGGCAAAGGCCAGGCAGAAACGCATCCCTGATGTGATTCTGCGTTCGCCAAAGCCGGTCGTGAGCGCTTTCTTGCGGGCGTACTTTGATTGCGATGGATGTGCTTCTGCCAAACAGGGCGTGATCCTATCGACGTTCAGCGATGGCATTGCTCAGACGCTGCAGGTTTTATTGTTGAACTATGGCATTCTTTCCCGGCGTCGAGGGCCGAATGTCTGGATTAGCAGCACATCAGCATGCATCTTCGCGCGAGAAATTGGCTTTGGCCTGGTCCGCAAACAGGAAAATCTTGAGAAGTATATTGCAAGCCATCAGTGGTTCCTCAAGGAAGATCCCACAGATGAAGTAGTGAGCATCGAACATGATGTGGCCGATGTTTACGATATTACTGTTGATCGGTCGCATCGTTACGTGGCAAACGGGATGTTGCATCATAACAGCATATGGCACTCGCGCATCATGCGCAAACTCGGCGAGCGCGGCGTCATCTCAGACTCCGAAACTGTCGAGTTCGCCCAATTGCACTCCGGTGTCCTCTCGCCATCGCGTACATCTTTGAACCCATACTATCTTGGCTTCAAGATGTTTGAGGATATCGAGCGGCGCTGGGATAATCCCACGAAGGAGGAGCAGGAGCGATTCGGCAGGAGACCAGGCATGGGAAGGCAGAAAATCTTCGAGGTGCGCGAGTTAGAGAATGACGTATCGTTCCTGCGCAACTACCTGACGAAAGACCTGGTGAAAGAGCTTGACCTCTATCTATATAAGAAGGAGGGCGATGAGTGGGTGATTGTGGAGAAGGATTGGGAGAAGGTGCGCGATGGTATCGTTGCCAGCATGACAAACTTCGGCTATCCCTACCTGGTGGTTGAAAACGGTGATTATCGTGGCAACCGCGAACTCTACATCAAGCATCTCTTCGAGGGGCAGGAACTCGACCTGAACTATGCTGAGAAGACCTTGCAGCACGTGTATCTGTTGTGGGGCCGCCCGGTACACCTGGAGACGGTGTACGAGGGGAAGAAGATTTTGCTGACCTATGACGGCGAGCGCAATAGTAAAAGTACGCTTGAGAAATAACGAGGCCGGTGGTTCATCACACAAAACGTGAACTCCACTTGTTTCTCCTTTCTGGCAGTGAGGGTCAATACATTGCGAGGTGAGCGGTGTATTGGCCCTCGCTGTTCTTACCTGTCCTACCTCATTGACATCTCTTCATACTCGTGAGTATACTTGCACTAAATTCATCTGCCATCATCGAATAGATGAAAGATCTCTATAGGAGGAGAACTTGGCATCCATTCCTATCTATACAATTGGCTATGGTAATCGCTCAATTGAAGAGTTTATCCGGCTTCTTCAACAGTACGAAATGAAGTTCCTGGTAGATATTCGCTCTCAACCTTACTCGCGTTACAATCCCGATTTCTCGAAGGATGCTCTAGAAAAACGACTGAAGCAAGCAAGTATCCGCTATATCTTCATGGGAGATACATTGGGAGGCCGACCCAGGGATGATACTGTTTATTTTGAGGATGGAAGAGTAGATTACGAAAAGGTTGCCGGGAAGGATTTTTATCAAAAAGGGATCAGCTACCTGCATACGGCCTGGTATAAGCAGTTACGCATTGTCTTGATGTGTAGCGAGGCTAAACCACAGGCATGTCATCGCAGCAAGCTCATTGGTAAAACGCTTCACAAGCAGAATATCAAGGTAGTGCATATCGATGAAACTGGCGCTCTTAAGACGCAAGAGCAGGTTGATCTTCTACTAACGGATGGCCAGTTGTCCTTATTCGATGACATGTTAGGGTTATCACGCAAGAAGTACAATGTACCAGGCGATGAGGAATAGATGAAACCCAAGATTGTAACGATTGGCGTATATGGCTTCGAGAAAAACGCGTTCTTTCAGGCGCTCCAGGATGCCAGGATAGATGTTTTCTGCGATATAAGGAGAAGGCGCGGCATGCGTGGCTCCTTATACGCATTCGCGAACAGCGCGCATCTTCAGAAACAACTGGACGAGCTGGGTATTCGCTACATGCATATCAAAGACCTGGCCCCAGGCGAGGAGATTCGGCATCGCCAGAAGCAGGAAGACAAGAAATTGAAGATAGCCAAGCGAACGCGAACTGCCTTAGGGGAAGCATTTATTCAAGATTACGAGCAGGAATGTCTATCTACTTTTGACTCTATGGAGTTTCTGAAGGGCCTGGGACAGGATATTCGGGTAATCGGCCTTTTCTGTGTTGAACGCGATCCAGAGGCATGTCACCGTTCCCTGGTTGCCAGGAAACTGGCACAAGACCTGGGACTCGCAGTGGAGCATATCAGACCGTAGTGGTTACTCATATGTTCGTCGACTCAGATGGGGTGGCTCGGCTGAATGAGGGGACCGGAGATTCTTCGCTTCACTCAGAATGACATGGCCCCGGCCCATGTCATTCTGAGTGAAGCGAAGAATCTCCGGCCAGCTTATGGATAATCACCGGATCAGGCTATCTTGACCGCAGAAAAATATAGTGTAGGGGGTGCATATTATAGTATGGAAAGAGTGCTCATTGTTGCCAAAACTCACCTGGGAAACGATGCCTGTGTTGGTGGATTAGCCCTCGATACGAACAGGAATGTACGCCTGCTGCGCCCCGGGGGCTTGCATCAACCAGAGAACACGCCTTTTGAAGTTGGACAAATCTGGGAAGTAGATTTTCGCCCGGTCTCTCGCGTTACTCCGCCTCATATTGAGGATGTTATCGTAACAGAGGAACAGTATATCGGTCAGCAACCGAACTTACGAGATTTCCTGCTGGAGCGTGTTCAACCCTGGCATGGTGGGCCAGAGAAGCTATTTGATGGGATGCTGGTGTTAGAGGGCCTGAGCGGCTATATTTCCAGACGAAAAGGGATACCAACGTGCAGTGTTGGATTCTGGCTGCCCGATAGTTCACTCATCATGACCTTAAAAAACAACAAACCGTCCTATCAGATCATGGATGGAAACGGTAGCCGTTTTGGAAGATCATTTGCGATAAAGTATGTTGGCTTCGCTCCCCCGAAGTATCGGATTCCCGCCGGAAGTTTGCTACGCGTTTCCCTTGCTCGCTGGTGGGTGCAGTCAGAGGTGAATGAGGAGAGATGTTACCTGCAACTTTCGGGATGGTATCTATAAAAAAAGAGCCTCTAATCTAGAGGCTCTCAACATCTTACTCCTGGCCTTTCCTACCAGTAGCGCTCCTCTTCCCAGGGGTCGGCATGGTTATGGTAGCCGCGCTGCTCCCAGAAGCCGGGGCGGTCGTGTTCCATGAATTCCAGGCCATCGAACCACTTGGCGCTTTTGTAGAAGTAGAGTTTCGGGACGACGAGGCGCACCGGGCCACCGTGTTCGATCTCGAGGTCCTGCCCATCGTGTTTGATGGCGATCAGCACATCATCGTCGTCGAGGTCGGCAAGCGGCATATTGGTGGTGTAGCCGGTCCAGGAATGGGCCATGACATATTTTGCCTCTGGCAAAGGCTTCGCGCGCTGCAAAATCTCGCGGATGGGAACGCCTTCCCAGGTATTGTCGTAGCGGCTCCACGTCGTGACGCAGTGAATATCGGTGGTGATGGTAATGCGGGGCAATTCGAGGAATTCTTCCCAGGTGAGTTCAAAAGGGTTTTCCACTTTGCCGGCAATCCTCAGTTTCCAATTGGCGGGAAGCCCTTTGGGAGTGCGCTCGTAGCTAAGTATAGGCCATTTTTTGGTCAGGTATTGTCCAGGTGGCAAGCGATCTTTGCCATCGGGGAGTTGTTCGATTTCCGTTCTCGATTTTTTACCAAACAATTGCATGGAATATTGCTCCTTTATCTTTTCGCTTATGCCCCGGTTTAAGAGTCCGGTCTCATCTTTCTAAGACGCTCTTACTATGTACGTCAGAGCCAACGATATTTTTCGTGTCCCTCATAATATAGACTATGCGAACACTAGAACGTTACAACCGGTGAATCGTATATTCTTTGATTGTATTGTGCCGTGCAAAGCAGTTGCGCAACTACTTTAGGAACACTACAATAGGGAATGATTATTCCTGATAATTCAGGTACGTTTTGCCGGACCTGATGGATGTCTCTGGACTGGAAGAAGTTCATTTCCACCGGGACGAACTCATACAACACTGGTAAGAAGGAGAGACGGCTATGATTATCCTGCTCCTGGCACTGATTGGCGCACTCATTATAATGGCGATACTGAGCTTTGGACGGCTATGGTTTGGACGCCGCGAGATGTTTGACCGGCAAAAGTTCATTCGCTGGTTCGTTGGATACTTTATCTTCAACTTTCTGCTCTGCTTGCTGATTGTTTACGCCTCCGAACCCGCGCTGACCGGTCCTTTTGGAGGCTGGCAGTGGGTGTTATGGCCGCTGGTCATCAGCAGTATAGGAAATCTCTTTGCTTTTGCTCGCCCGGCGCTTAGCACGCTGGAAGATATCTCAGCGGCCAGCCAGGGCCAGCGAATCACGCGTAGTACTTCGGCATCGTTACCCGTGAGTGCATCGCGTGGAGCTATCGCCGCCGGTATATTTGGCCTGGTTTTCGCCGTCGTGATAGGACTGCTGGTCGCCGGTTTGATCGTCGTCTTTACTACCTGGTTCGATTCGAACGCCAAAGCCCTGGCAGCTATTCCTCATGTTACTATAGAAAAGTCGCCTACACTTCCACCGACCGATCCAAACAATATTGTACTGGTCAGCCAGAGTGTCGCCTCATATAAAGGACAGCAGGTGCTGGGGGCCAACGGGCAGAATCTTGGCTCAACCTACAATCTCGATCCCAACAGCTATACTTTGCAATCGATTGATCACCATCTGTATTATGTCGCGCCGTTGTCTTACAACAATATTTTTGCGAACCTGTCCAGCAGCACGACGCCTGGTTTTGTGGTGGTGGATGCCGAAAACCCGCAGGCTGTACCCACGCTACGTACCGGAGGCAGCAATACTATCCGCTACCTGCCAGGCGCGCTGCTGAATCAGGACCTGTTGAGGCATGTTTATCTGAGCGGGTATACCTATGGTAAACTCGTTGATCCCACGTTGGAGCTTGATGACAGCTTTCATCCTTACTGGACCATCTCACTTATGCAGCCCACACGTGGCTATACCGGGGATGTGTTGAGTGAGGTACTGATCGTCGATGCGCATACCGGGGACATCACTAAGTACGCGCCTCAAAATGCCCCGTCGTGGGTGGATCGCGTCATGCCTGCCGCTACGGTGACTCAATACCTGACATGGTGGGGCCTGTATCACGCCGCACCGTGGTTCAATCCCTCTGGCATGGGACAGCAAACACCGGCGAGCGACCCACAACTGCTTTACAACAACATCGACCAGCCGGTCTGGCTGATTCCGATGACTTCCTCATCGACCAATGATAACTCCAGCACGGGTGTCTTCCTTTTCGACACGCATAAAAATGCGGCACAATTCTACCCGCTGTCGGGATTGGGCATCGGCAGCAATGTATCGAGTACCATTCAATCAACGCGAGCCAATATTCGCGGCTACACGGTGGACAGCATTCAACTCTACCAGATCGACAATACGCCTACATGGGTAGCCATCTTCGTGCAAAGTACCGACAGCGGCGACATTTTCCAGGCCGTGGGGATTGTCGATGCCAGAAATCTGAACGGCAGCAATGTGCAGTTTGAACCTACCCTCTCAGCTGCGCTGGCGGATTATAGTCAATGGCTCGTCCAGCTGGGAAGCGGTGGCAGTGGAGGTGGATCTCCTGGTGGAGGAACAACGCAAACGGTGACGGGAAAAGTCTTGCGTATCTCCCCGGTTCAGCAGGGGAGCAATACGATTTACTATATCCAGATTGCCGGGCAAAATGTGATCTTCGAGGCGAATCTGTCCCTTTCGCCGAAACTACCGCTTGTGCAGGCCGGGGATACGATAACGGGAAGTTATTTGAATGCCGGCGGGGAAACGGTGCAATTCCAGAGTTTCGATGACCTGAGCATTAATCTGAGCGGCAATGGAACACCGACCGCGGGAGGGTCACCAACGCCATCGCCTTCACCAGGGGCGACGGCGACACCTTAGCAGGCTATGCAAAGCAAGCAGAACATGATATCATTGCAGTACAAGCAGAAGCGAGTCAGGCCATGGCGCAGAAAGCGAGGGAACAGATGGCCCACTACTTTACACGAGAAGAGGCTGAAGCTTTACTCCCCCAGATTACTGTTGTGCTGCTTCAGATTCAGAAACACCGGCAGGCTATGCAGCAGACCGAGGAGGAACTGGGAATGCTGCATGCCCAGGCCATGGGGAATGGGCATCACTTGCATGGGCGTATCGCGAAAGTGCAGAAAGAACTGGCGCAACAACTCCAGGTGTTAGAGGCGTTGGTCGAGGAATTGCACGCATTTGGATGTGAGTTGAAGGACCCCGGTATTGGTTTGATTGATTTTCTCAGTTTGCGTAACGGTCGCGAGGTCTACCTTTGCTGGCACCTGGGCGAGGAGCGCATCAATTTCTGGCACTATCTCGACGCTGGCTTTGCCGGTCGTCAACCCCTGTAACTGCTACAAAGCCCATGATGACGGTACGCGATGCATTAGAGCAAGGTACGCGCCTGCTAACGGAAAAGCAGTCTCAGGCGCATGATCACGCGGGTTTCGACGACCAGAGTGGTGCGCGGGTTGATCCAGTACATAATCGTCCTGACGCAGAAGACAGGTTGGCACGGCTCGATGCCCAGGTGCTATTGAGCCATGTGCTGCATGTCGAGAGAAGTTTCCTTTTCGCCTATCCCGCGCATGAGCTTTCTCCTGAGCAAGAACAACAATTTCTGGCGCTGATCGAGCGACGTAAAAAAGGCGAGCCGGTAGCCTACCTCGTAGGTCACGAGGAGTTTTACGGGCTTGATTTTCTCGTCGATAAACGTGTCCTTATTCCCCGGCCTGAAACCGAACTGCTGGTTGAGCAGGCGTTGCAAGTTTGTCGATCAATGCTTGCCGGCGGCCGCGTTCCAATTGTAGCCGATATTGGCACCGGCAGCGGAGCCATCCCCATCACGATTGCCGTTGAAGAGCCTCGTCTGCCTTACCTGTATGCCAGCGATATTTCACAGGATGCGCTGGCAATTGCATCCCTGAATTGCCGGCGACATCATGTTGAAGAGCGCGTGCGCCTGCTCTATGGGGACTTGCTGGCGCCTTTGCCCGAACGCGTCGATGTTGTTACCGCCAATTTGCCTTACGTGGGAACGGATGAGATAGAGATGCTGGAAGCGGATGTGCGTGAATACGAGCCGCACCTTGCGCTCTTCAGTGGCCCTAAAGGACTAGACCTTTTACGGCGTTTTTTAACGGAAGCGCGGCAAGCGGATAAGCTGAAACATGGAGCTGTTCTGCTGCTTGAAATTGGCTACCAGCAGCGAGAACCACTTGCTCGCCTGCTTGAAGAGCTATGGCCGCGGGCGCAAGTCACGTTCAAGAAGGATTACGCGGGCTGGGATCGCCTGTTACAGGTAGAAGTGTGATTCGTTCTGGCAAACAGGAGGGAGAAAGGATAATGGGTAGAAGGAGTAGAGCCGAAAAGCGAAGGTGAATCGTATTAACAAGGGGGAACACGAAAGAAGTCAACCGTAATCGTTTTCTCTAGTGAACAATCTGAAGCCTTGAAAAAACCTATACATTGGCAAATCTGATGGTCTTGTTATTAGCTCATATATAAAATGAAATAGTAGCCTCTTCTGCGATTTACCTGTGACGGCAGTGATGGTGAAAACGGTTGACTGCCACGAGTTCCCCGAAGTGATGAGAGGCTACAAGGAATATCGCATCCCTGCAACAGAAGGAGTCGATAATGGTACAGGCAAGCCTATTCCACATGCAACTTTTATTGCTCATTCCCCCTTTTCTTCCTGACCCGCTGATGTTATTACTCGGTGGCGTATGTGCCTTTTTGCTTGCCTATGGGGCAACATTTCTGATCAAGGCCTTCTGCTATAGAGTGGGATGGCTCGATAAGCCTGCCGCGCGTAGAGTGCATACAGAAGCAGTTCCTCGCCTGGGCGGCGTCGCCATATTCGTAGCGTTCGTGATCGCCTCGCTCCTTTTCTATACACCCGGCCCCAAAAATGAAATTAGTATCTACTGGCTCCTACTCGCAGCCGGACTGTTGATTGTACTCGTACATGCCTACGATGATGTTCTGGGATTGAAGCCCTGGCCAAAGCTGCTGGCACAGACACTGGCGGTCATCATTATTCTTGGCCCATGGCAGGGTCAATTCCAGGGTATCTTGCTCTATACGTTTAACAATCCTTTCGGCAGTACAGTTATGAGTCCGGGCCTGCCATGGTATCGCGAGCCTACTCTGACCTTATTCATCAATAGCCAGGTAATTAGTTTTGCCGCCATACCGGCAGTTTTGCTCACCTGGTTCTGGACGGTAGGCATGATGAACACCATCAACTGGATTGATGGCATGGATGGGCTGGCAACGGGTGTTGTGGGGATTACGGCTTTATTCATCACTATCATTAGCCTTATTTTGGGGCAGGTAAGCATCGCCGTTCTCTCGGCTATCTTTACAGGAGCGGTTCTGGGATTTCTACCGCATAACTGGAACCCGGCGAAGATTTTCATGGGGGACAGCGGCTCCATGTTTTTAGGCCTGGCGCTGGCAGTGCTTTCGATTATGGGTGGGGCCAAACTGGCGCTGGCACTGATGGTGCTTGGGGTGCCCATCCTGGATGTCGCGCTGGTGATCATGAATCGCATACGCCGCCACCAGTCCCCGCTGCATTATGATAAAACCCATCTCCATCATAGACTGATGGCGACGGGACTGAGCGTGCGGCAAATCTGCTACCTGCTCTACGGGCTGTCCCTGCTTTTTGGCCTGCTGGCAGTGGGCATTTCAGGATTACATTCGGCCCACCTGTTCAAGTTCATCGGTATCGGCCTGGTGGGAGCGGCAATGGTCGCGTTGATCGCCTGGGTAGACTACCGGCAGCGCCAGCGTGGAGTACGTATCAAACTGGGAGGACCAGACCCGTCACCTAATGGTAACCATAATAAGAGCGAACTGGCGTCCCGAGGCGGACAGGCTCCAGGCACCGTCCCCACAGGAGCGGCTGCTCATAATGATTTGTCTGCCGATTCTGGAAATGAGACACCGGAGAGCCAGGCCAGGCTGCAGATGGGATATCCACAAAAAGCGACCTGAGGTGGGCAGCGACTTGTCCCTGTCCCTACTAGCCTGCGACAACCTGGCTCTCCACGTGAGCATTGCTGAGAGCGGCTTCCTCAGTAAACATGCGTTTCAAGAAGTGGCCGGTAAATGATTGCTCGTTTTCTGCCACATCTTCCGGTGTACCCTTTGCGATCACCTGTCCACCTGCGTCACCGCCTTCCGGTCCCAGGTCGATAATCCAGTCCGCGCTTTTGATCACTTCCAGGTTATGCTCGATCACAACAATCGAGTTACCGGCATCGACGAGACGCTGCAAGACCTGGAGCAGGCGATCCACATCGGCAAAATGCAGTCCGGTAGTTGGCTCATCCAGGATATACATCGTGCGACCCGTCGCGCGGCGCGAAAGTTCTGTCGCCAGTTTGACACGCTGTGCCTCGCCGCCAGAAAGCGTCGTGGCGGGCTGGCCCAGGCGCATGTAGCCCAGACCGACATCGTTCAGTGTCTTCATTTTATTGTAGATAGATGGCACGTTGGCGAAGAAAGCAAGCGCCTCCTCTATCGTCATGTCCAGCACGTCGGCGATATTCTTGCCCTTGTAGTGAATCTCCAGCGCCTCGCGGTTATAGCGTTTGCCCTTACAAACTTCGCATGGCACATATACATCGGGCAGGAAGTTCATCTCGATCTTGACGATGCCTTCGCCCTTACAGGCTTCGCAGCGTCCGCCCTTAACATTGAATGAGAACCTGCCCGGCTGGTAACCGCGAAGGCGAGATTCAGGCACCTGGGCAAACAGCTCGCGTATGCCGGTAAACGCGTTGGTATACGTCGCCGGATTGGATCGCGGCGTGCGGCCAATCGGAGACTGGTCGATGTCAATGACTTTATCCAGGTGTTCCAATCCTTCGACGCTGTCATGCGCGCCCGGCTTATCATGGGCGCGGAACAAGACATGCGCCAGCTTGCGATAGAGGATATCGGTAATCAACGTACTCTTACCGGAACCGGAGACGCCGGTCACCACCACGAATTTCCCCAGGGGAATTTCAACCGTAATGTTTTTCAGGTTGTTTTCGCGCGCTCCCTTGATAATGAGTGAGCGCCCGTTTCCTTCGCGGCGTTGCTCAGGTATCGGGATGCGTTTGCGCCTGGACAGGTAATCGCCGGTCAGCGAATTCGGGTTGGCGATAATATCTTTGTAGGTTCCCTCGGCAACCACCTTGCCGCCATGCTCGCCTGCTCCTGGACCGATATCGATAATGTGATCGGCGGCCCGCATCGTATCCTCGTCATGTTCTACCACCAGCAGCGTATTGCCGAGGTCTCGCAAGCGCACCAGGGTCTTGATCAGGCGGGCATTATCACGCTGGTGCAGGCCGATACTCGGCTCGTCGAGGATATAAAGCACTCCCATCAGGCCGGAACCGATCTGCGTTGCCAGGCGAATACGCTGTGCCTCGCCACCTGAAAGGCTGGCGGCGGCGCGATCAAGGCTAAGGTAATCCAGACCGACATCCACCAGGAATTGCAGGCGCGCCCGAATCTCCTTCAACACCTGGCGAGCAATGATACGCTCGCGCTCGGTCAAGGGTGTCTCAACCAATGGGCCATGTGGGTCAATCGGCGCCAGCGGGTCACCCAGGAGCGAACCACCATTGCCATTTTTCTTTTTCCCATTTCGTGCGGGAGCCGCCGGAAGGGGGGCAACTGCTTGCGAACTCACGCCACCGGGTAGAGATGCTTCCAGCTCTTGAAAGAAGCGCCGAGCAGTCAAAATCGAGAGCCGCGTCACCTGGACGATATTGTGTCCGCCCACTGTGACGGCCAGCGCTTCCGGCTTGAGACGAGCGCCATGACAGTCCGGGCAGATGCGGGCCGACATATAGCCCTCGATCTCCTCGCGGATCATCTCGCTGTCGGTCTGCTTGTAGCGCCGGTCAAGATTCGGTATGACGCCCTCGAAGTTGACGTTGTAACTGCGCGTATGCCCATGCTGCGGCGTATAACGAATGGTCAATTGTTCAGGTGCGCCGTAGAGAATGACCTTGCGCTGCTCATCGCTCAGATCGCGCCAGGGCGTGTTCAGGCTGAAATTGTACTTCCTCGCCAGGGCTTCCAGAATCGAGGCATGCCACTGGCTACCGTTGACAACCTTACTCCATGGTGCGATTGCCCCCTCGAGCAAGCTCAGTTCGGGATGAGTGACGATCAGTTCAGGATCGATTTCCTGCTGCGTGCCCAGGCCGGTACAGGTAGGACAGGCGCCATGCGGGCTGTTGAAACTGAAGGTGCGCGGCGCGATTTCCGGCAGGCTGATGTTGTCGTAGACGCAGGCCAGGTTCTCCGAGTACAAAATCTCTTCACCATCGATGACTGAGACGAGTACGACTCCAGCGCCGAGCTTCAATGTTGTCTCGAGCGAATCGGCGAGACGCTGCCTGAAAGCTGGATCAACATCGCTTTCTTGCGCAATGTCCTGTGCCGGCAAGTCCGCAGCAGGCTCAGCAGATGGGTCTACGCTATCGGTGTTTTTTCTGGCATTGACATCATACAGGCCAGGCCGCTCAGCAACCTTTTTAAGCGCGAAAGCTGAGTCATAGCCATCTGTATCTAACACATCTGAAGCTGTAGAAGGCAGCATAAATGAGGAAGTAGCTTTCGATGAGCGCGCTTTCTGGCCTTTACGAATCACCAGGCGATCAACGACAACCTCAATGGTATGCTTTTTCTGCTTGTCCAGTTCGATCTCGTCGCTCAAATCATAAATCGTGCCATCAACTCGCACGCGCACATAGCCGGAACGGCGCATCTCTTCAAAGATATTCTTGTATTCGCCCTTACGCCCCTGAACGAGCGGTGCAAGCAAAAGAATACGCGAACCCTCGGGAAGGCCGAGTACGGAGTCGACGATTTGCTGCACCGTCTGCCGGCTTACCTCGCGCCCGCAGATAGGACAATGCGGGTGACCGACACGCGCGTAAAGCAGGCGCAGGTAGTCATAAATCTCGGTGACCGTGCCAACTGTTGAACGCGGGTTATGGGTTGTGCCTTTTTGATCAATAGAGATCGCGGGTGAGAGGCCATCGATATGATCAACATCCGGCTTCTCCATCTTGTCCAGGAACTGGCGGGCATAGGCGGAGAGCGATTCGATATAGCGACGCTGACCCTCAGCAAAGATCGTATCAAAAGCCAGGCTGCTCTTTCCTGAGCCGGAAAGACCGGTAATCACGACCAGCTTATCACGAGGTATTGTTACATCAATATTTTTCAGATTATGTTCGCGGGCACCACGTACAACTATTTTATCCTGGGGCATAGCATTAGACCACCCATCAACATGCAGGGGCATCCCTATTCGGAGCCCCTGCATTGATACAAACGTTCAATACGTACAGTATACAATACAAATATCAGGATGTCATCAGACAAAAAACGAGATTCTTCACTGCGCTCAGAATAACACAATCGAATCGGGCAATAGGAATTCAGCCGTTCCGCCCTGGTGAACTTTGTCACCGAATCGAGGAATCGCCTACTCCTGTAGGGACAGTGGCTTGTCCCTGCCCTGCGACCCCGACCAGGACAGGGCAAGCCACTGTCCCTACTGCATTTAATTTCAACACGGGTATGCTCAGGCGAAGAAAAAAAGTTTCCACTTATTTAAACAACGATAGAGGTAGCCTTTATTTCCTATCAGCAGCGTCTTCAGGCTCTTTCGTCAATTTTTCTGCTGTACATCAGCAATCAGGAAGAGTGAAACCTGCCTATTTTGAATAACGTGAATGAAGTTAGACGGATATGGTATGAGGAATGTCATCCATACATCCCGTCAACAGGCTAAGCATTTGAGTTCCACAAGCTGATGCATTCAAATGTTTTTTGTTGTAATTGGCAAAAGCCTGACAACATGCCCCTAAAAATGGGAACTGATGGAGGGTTGTTAGAGCAGCAACCGCAGCTGCTTATTTGGAAGGAGCAACGAGGCTATGAGCATGTCGGTACCAAACAATGTGAGGCCGGTCAGGACCAATATTCCAAACAGGATGGATCGCCTGCCCTGGAGCCGGTGGCACTGGCTGGTAGTGATTGCGCTGGGCATTACCTGGATACTTGATGGGCTTGAGGTAACGATTATCGGCGCTATCGCCAGTGTGCTGAAAGACCCACAAACGGTGCATTTTACTGATGCCGAAATAGGTTATGCTGCAACTGCCTATTTGATAGGCGCTGTGCTGGGTTCACTCTTCTTTGGGCGTCTTACTGATAAGTGGGGGCGCAAAAAGCTGTTTATGATTACCCTGGGCGTCTACCTTATTGCGACGATTGCGACGGCTTTCTCCTTCAACATCTACTGGTTTATTATCTTCCGTTTCTTCACCGGCACCGGAATCGGCGGAGAATATTCGGCCATTAATTCAGCGATTGACGAACTGATTCCGGCTCGCGCGCGTGGCTGGACAGACCTCGCAATTAATGGTTCCTGGTGGGTTGGGACGGCGGTTGGCGCCGGAATCACTGTAGTGTTGACGAATCCGCACCTGTTGCCGGTAGACCTTGGCTGGCGCCTGGCTTTTGCTATGGGTGCCATTCTTGGCCTTGCCATCCTGCTGGTACGCCGGCATGTACCGGAAAGCCCACGCTGGTTGATGATGCATGGGCGTTTCGATGAGGCGGACGAGGTTGTCGCTTCTATCGAGAAGGAAGTGAAGAAAGAAGATCATCTTAAAAACTTGCCGGAGCCTGAAGGTTCGATCCTGATTCGTCCGGTAGGCACGGTGAGTTTCCTGCAAATCGCTAAAACAATGTTGAAGGAATATCCCACGCGTTCACTGCTGGGTTTCTCGTTGATGGTGGGCCAGGCGTTTCTCTATAACGCGATCTTCTTCACCTATGGCCTGGTGCTGACGACCTTCTACCATATTCCTGCCAACAATGTTGGATTGTACCTGATCCCATTCGCCATAGGCAATTTCTTCGGGCCTCTCACCATCGGACGGCTGTTTGATACGCTGGGCCGGCGGAAGATGATCAGTTTCACCTACATCTTTTCGGGTGTTCTTTTGACCATCACCGGCTGGTTATTCTTACAGGGAGTGCTGGATGCCGTGACACAGACGATCTGCTGGTCGGTGATTTTTTTCTTTGCCTCGGCAGGGGCAAGCGCGGCCTACCTGACGGTGAGCGAGGTATTCCCGCTGGAGACGCGCGCGCTGGCTATTGCGCTCTTCTACTCGATTGGCACATTAGGCGGTGCTTTTGCGCCGACGGTGTTTAGCCTGCTGATCCAGTCTGGCAAGCCGGTGAATGTCTTCTATGGTGACGTGTTTGGCGCTGCGTTAATGATTGCGGCGGGCATCATCGCGGTCTTCTTCGCGGTGAATGCAGAGCGGAGGTCGCTGGAAAGCATTGCGCGCCCGCTATCGTTTGTGGAGGAGGAAGAGCAGCAGACGGGCATGGCAAAAGCAGGATGATCAGGAGTGCATGATGTTCAGACGAATTCTGGTACCTTTAGATGGTTCATCGCGAGCGGAGGAAGCGTTGCCGGTTGCGGAACACATGGCGCGTAGTGCCGGCGCTTCCATTCTGTTGCTGCGCGTGATTGATACCTCTCCCGAGTCCATGCCTACAGTGCCGACCAGACCGGCTCTTTTCCAGAGCGTGGGGCAGGTAGAACAGGCACAGGCAGAGAGCTATCTTGGAGCGATTGCCACTACAGATCAATTTCATGGCATAGCTGTTCAGACCCGGGCGGAGTTCGGGCTGGTTGCTCCCACTATCCTTTCGGTGGCCGCGACAGAGAAGGCGGATATAATCGTGTTGTGCAGCCACGGTTTTTCAGGGGTGACTCGTTGGGTGATGGGTTCCGTAGCCGAGAAGGTGGCCCGCTACTCGGATATTCCTGTGCTGGTGCTGCGCGAAGGCGGACCCATACCGAATGAGCGACGGGCCGGTGAGACTCAACCCCTTATGAACCCGGCGCTTTTCCAGAAGAGAAGGTAGCCTTTCATTCCTACCTGTAGAAAAGAGAAAATCATCCGATAGGACGGTTAATGAAGCGCTCTCGAAGCAGGACAGGCACCAGGCGCCGCCCCTACTATACAGCACCAGGTAGCCGAGATATAGTATAGTAGAGATGCCGGTTGGCCTATGCTGCTAAAGGCTTGCTAAACGCTGTGCTGATCTGGTAGATTCTATAGGTGAAATAGGCAAAGGATGTCTGAGCCTGGAGCGGGCGAAGGAAATTGATGGCATGAATTCAGAGCTGGACTTTGAGAAGCGGTACCGGTTGCTGCGGGAAATTATCGAGACGGTTGTGCTGACCATTTTGATGTTTCTGGTGATCCGCTTTGCCGTGCAGAATTTCAATATAGAAGGCACCAGTATGGAGCCTACGCTGCACAATACAGAATTGATCCTGGTAGACAAGTGGACCTACCTCTTTCATCCCCCGTCGCGCGGGGATATTATCGTATTCGTGGCGCCGCCCGATCCTACGCAGGATTACATTAAGCGCATTATCGCCATACCAGGAGACAGGATTACCATCAATGGCACTATCGTTACGGTCGATGGCGTGACACTGAAGGAGACCTATGTGGCCTCGCAAAATCAAGGCAATCCTTATGCGTACAAGCAGATCTCGGAAACTGTGCCGGCTAATGACTATTTTGTGATGGGCGATAATCGCAGGGGAAGCTATGATTCTCGCGCCTGGGGGTTTGTGCCGCGTAAGAATATTATTGGGCGCGCGGCGTTTGTTTACTGGCCGTTGGGCGAAGATAACGATGGTTTTCTGCCAAATGCTGCCTCTGTCTTTGCCAGCGTTCACCAGCCTGGCGCGGCATCAGGTATGGAAAATGGTGGGCTGAGTGTTGCTGTCGATGGCGTGCTTGTAGCGCTGGCACCCAGCCTGTTCTTTCTCTTCCAAAAACGCAAGCAGCGAGGCCGATAAATCGGCGCTGGGCGCGATCAATCGGCTCCTACCCGACCCCGAGGTCAAAAGATGACGCCGCCAAGCATGATGTCGATTTCGTGATCTTTGAGCGTTACCGAGCTGATCGTGCGATGTATATGTGATTGCACCTCGGCCAGCTGGCTGTTCAGAATGCTTGTCAGTTCATCTGGTGACATAATCAGGCCTATTATACCCTGGATTGCCACGTTCGTTACTAGAAGATTTCCGCTGCTTACTATCAGCTTGCCGTCAATCGAGCAAGAGAAGCCATATAGCTGAAAATCCAGGTGCAGGTTACCGGGTGTGATCGTGACATGCGCATTCTGCACGGGATCAGAAGGAGCGTGGTTCAGTACGATCAGGTTGTTGATCATCGTCTCTGTGACAGGGATAGTATTGATAGGAGGCGGTACAGGAATAATCTGATTGATGGAGTTTGACAACTCCTGGTCAATCTGGTTTTGTGCCACAGCATGTAAGTAAGGACGCAGGCCCAGCAACCATCCCCCCGTCACTAGAGCCGCCAGGATGATGAGCGTGATCAATATCTTTGGCAGGCAGCCAATGCGACGGCGAGGTTTTGAAGGTGGAGAAGCAGGTTGTCCTTCCGAACTCCTTCTTGTACCGGCAGGTGGCGGAATGACCACTGGTGATTGGGAAGATTGCGATACTGCCTGAGTTGGTTGCACCCATTGCGAGGCTGGGGGCGATACTGCCTGGGTCGGTTGCAGCCACTGCGGACCAGAAGGCGATGCTGGCCCGGTGGGTGATCCCCATTGTGGGGGAGATGACACTGCTGGCTGCGACTCAGGTCTGGGCGCCGGTATAGTTGGAGAACTATTGATGACCGGCGTATTGAATGGCGGCGTGTTACTTGCTCTATTATCGGGCGCAGCAGGGACGGCAAGGCCACACACACGGCAGAAACGTGCATCTGGTGGCAGTAGCGTCTTACAGCGTTCGCAATTCATCATTATTCTATTCCATCCATCTTTTAGCTAATGATGGGCCATCCCTAAACCCTCACAAGTATATACCAGTTTTCGGTGTACGTATAGGTCTAATTTCACATTGGACGCTCATAAGAACCTTTTCCCCTGCTTTCCCATCATGGCTCTGGAAATTTTGCCGGATCAGACAATCATTTGCGATAATCATTCTACCATCCTGCTGAAAGGTGCGCCTATAATTAACACTAGACAGCTCTCCATCCTTTGGCGGATGTAGGGGCCGATTGATCGGCCTCCCAAGGATACAGCTATGAACAGGAATGAGACGAGCAGGTAGACAACATGAAGAAATAAACAGGAGGAAATAGCATATGGATATCAAAAGAAGTGGCTCGCAACCTTCCGGCAAGGGGCCGTCCGAGTACTTTACCGGCGTTGTCCGTATTGACCCGCTGTTCCAGGCGCCCGATCCCGCGCGTGTGGCCGGCTCCAGCGTCACTTTCGAACCCGGCGCTCGAACGGCCTGGCACACTCACCCACTGGGCCAGACCCTGATCGTGACGGCGGGCAGTGGCCGCGCCCAACGCTGGGGCGGCCCAATCGAGGAAATTCATCCGGGAGACGTGATCTGGTTCGAGCCGGGGGAGAAGCATTGGCACGGAGCCGCGCCAACCACAGCTATGACGCACATCGCCATTCAGGAACGGCTCGACGGCAGGGCCGTTGACTGGTTGGAACATGTCAGCGACGAACAATACCAGGGCTGATTGTGGAAAACGTCCCTGCAAAAGGACGCGGCTCAATGGAATAACGGCTCATTTTTCGCGCTGTAAGATTTCGTTCATAGAATGAATGATGCGGGTTCGCATTTCCGGGTCGCTGCCAAGCACCTGCGCTACCTGATCGATCATGGCCTGTTCTTTTTCCGCCGGTAGACTGTACCCGTATTTTTGATGAACGGCGACGGCTGCGGCGGAGCGAATCTTGTCCTCATCGCTCATTGGCGAAGCCGTTTGCCGGTCTGCCGAACGTTTCGTTGTTGTTCCAGCAGGGGAATCGCCTTGAAGGGGAGTAACACCATCCGCGGCAAAAGGAACATCGGTATCTATCAGGTGCGCGGAATTAGGGGTGGCGCGGTCGATATGCACCAGAACACTCTGGTTTTCCTCGTCGAGCCGGGTAATGGTTCCTTCAAGGTAAATAACTTCAGGTGCCCCCCAGAAGACACGCTCTCCAAGATGAAGGATCATGATGAGTTGCTCCAAATCCATTTCAGTTCGTTTGTATTTTCAATGCACATTATTGTATACGAAAAAGGGCAAGAGAGGTTCCAGTGGTGATTCCCCAGAAGGTGGGCAGAGATGCTTCCCTGTTCGCTCTGCCCAGGGCTTCGGCATCTTTGCCCAGCATGACATGCATGGGCCATGCATGTCATGCTGAGTGCAGCGAAGCATCTCGCGTCACCCTGATGTGGGAATACAGCAAGGCTGGCGATGGTTATCTATAATAGAAGTTTTCTGATTTGCTCCTGATTTCCCGTCCCAAAGGCAGAGTTCTCCTTTCAATCTCTTTTCTTGCAGTATCCTGTTGTGGTATTATCCTGTGGGGAATGAAAGGATCGGCGCGCATTTGAGACCGTGTAGTGGCAACAATGAAGTTTGCCGGAGAAGGACATATTCATACCGTTATGCACGAGAAAAGTATACTCACGCTGGAGTATCCCAAAATTTTAGAGAAGGTGGCCAGGGAAGCAGCGTTCTCGGCCAGCAAAGCGCTGGTGATGGAGCTACAACCCTCTCCAAACGTGGACGAGGTGCGGCGTCGCCTCGCCTATACAACTGAAGCCTCTCGCCTGATCGAGTTGCGCAGCGATGCAGGTATACAGGGTGCGCGAGATATCCGCGCTCATCTTGCTCGTGCCGCCCGTGAGGGAGTTCTGAGTCCATCCGATCTGCTCGAAGTGCTGGCAACGACGCACAGCGCAATTCATGTATCTAAGTTGCTGGAAAAGCTACCGGCTGAAGAGTTTCCTTTACTGAGCAAGTTAGGCGCGGATATTCCACAACGGCCGCATATCGCTCGCCGCATCGAAGAAACCATCAGCGAAGAGGGAGAAGTGCTGGATACAGCAAGCCCAACGTTGCGCAAGTTGCGTTTCGATATTCGTGGCGCCAATCAGCGCCTGCAGGATCGCTTGCGCTCGCTGGTGGGCCAATTCAGCAATGTGCTGCAAGAGCCTATTGTCACCATACGCAATGACCGCTATGTTATTCCAGTCAAGGCTGAGAGTCGCGGGCAGGTGCGTGGTATTGTTCATGACCAGTCTTCCAGCGGCGCGACCGTCTTTATCGAGCCGATGGTGGTAGTGGAATTGAACAACAAACTACGCCAGCTCCAGATAGAGGAACAGCAGGAGATCGAACGCATCTTACGCGCCCTCTCGCTTGAAATCGGCCACGAGGCGGATGCGCTGAAGCTGGCAGTTGAATTGCTGGCCGAGTTCGATTTTCACCTGGCGAAGGCGCGCTATGGACGTTTGATGCGCTGTAGCGAGCCGCTCATCAACGATGTTGGGCGCGTCGAGCTGCGCAATGCGCGCCATCCATTGTTGATGGGCAAGGTTGTTCCGATTGATTTCCACGTGGGGCGCGAATTCTTCATGGTGGTGATTACCGGCCCCAATACCGGTGGTAAAACCGTGGCATTGAAGACGGCAGGTCTCTTGACGCTGATGGCGCAGGCGGGACTGCATATCCCCGCCGATGAACATTCCGAAATAGCCGTTTTTGAGCAGGTGTTTGCCGATATCGGCGATGAACAGAGCATCGAACAGAGCCTGAGTACATTTTCCTCGCATCTGAGCCGTATTATCGAGATTCTGCGCCATATCGAAGAAGAGGTGAAGCGCGAAACGCCCGATATCCGGGGAAAGCTGTCTGAAACACTGGTGGGAAAGCCTGAGAGCCGCCGCTTGAGAGCGCTGGTACTGCTGGATGAGCTGGGCGCCGGTACCGATCCAAGCGAAGGCTCGGCATTGGCTCGCGCTATTCTCACCTTCTTGCTCGAACGTCATGTGACGACCATCGCAACCACCCACTACTCGGAGCTAAAAGCTTTTGCGCACGAGCAGGCCGGTGTAACCAATGCCTCGGTCGAGTTCGATGTGGAAACGCTTTCGCCGACCTATAGGCTGAGTATCGGCTTGCCCGGACGTAGCAATGCGCTGGCAATCGCGAGTCGCCTGGGATTGGACGAGCGCATCATTGAGAAGGCGCGTGAGTTCCTGGGCAGCGCGGGCGTGCGGATGGAGAATCTTCTGGAAGGTCTGCAGGCCGAGCGCAAAGCGCTTGAAGATGAGCGGTTCCATTTAAATATGGAGCGGGTAGAGGCAGAGTACCAGCGCAAGCAGCTTGAACAGGACCGTCACAAGCTCGAGGAGCAGCGGATAAAAATCCTCAATGAGGCACGCGCGCAGGCTCAACGAGAGCTGGAAGAGGTGCAGAGGACGCTTGCGAAGATCAAGATTGAGGCGGGCCGCGGCAGCATATCGCGCGAGCGATTGAGCGAGGCACGCCAGCAGGTACGCGGTCTGGAAGAGAAATTAGCTCCTGTTCTGGTGCCGCGTCGCGCAAGCAAAAAAGCGGAGTCAGAGCCGGAGAGAATCGATGGGCCTTTGCAGATCGGCGATACTGTGCGCGTTCTCAGCTTCGGTCAGAATGCTGAACTGCTCGGTCTTTCTCCCGACCATAGCGAGGCCGAGGTACAGATGGGTTCTTTGCGGTTCCGGGTGAGTGTGGACAATATCGAGCGTATCAGCAAGCGCCAGGCGTCCGCTGAGGGGTATATGAAGACAGAACCATCCGTGGTTGTGCCTCGTTACGAGGATCGTCCAGAAGTTGCCACGCAGCTCGATATGCGTGGCTGGCGTGTCGAGCAGGCTCTGGAGGAACTGGACTCGTACCTGAATGATGCCGTTATGTCGGGCATCTCGTCCGTGCGCATCGTGCATGGCAAGGGTACAGGTGCCTTGCGCTCAGCCGTGCGCGAGCAACTGGCACATCATCCACTGGTGAAGTCTTACACGTCCGCCCCCGCCCAGGAGGGCGGCGACGGCGTGACGCTGGTGAAGCTGAGCGCTTAAGTGTTTCAATGCTATACGGATTCAGATCAAGGGTATGAGTAACAAGAGGCGAGGTCAGCCAGGCAGCTGACCTCGCCTCTTGTTACTCATTTAGCACCTGGCTTATCCACTTCCTCAAATTCATTCGTTATATTAGTGCAGAGCCGGCAAATTGGCCTGGCCTATTTAGTTGAAGAATCAATACAAAAGGGAGAAACGCATCTATGGCATTTTTCAACAACCCTAGTGTGCTTAGAGCGGAGCAAGGGACTAAGAAGACCTTGAGCGGCTTCAGAGCCTTTATTTTGCGCGGCAATGTAGTAGACTTAGCCGTCGGCATCATGATAGGCGCCGCTTTCACCGGCGTCGTCAACGCGCTGGTCACAGATATCATCACCCCTGTTATTCCCGCCGGCACCACCAGCCTTGGAGCCTTCCAGACGCCAGTTCCTTATACGCATAAACCCATCATGTGGGGCGTTTTCATCGAGGCCGTTATTAGCTTCCTGATCCTGGCATTTGTTATCTATTTCTTCATCGTCCTGCCGGTTAATGCCATGGTAGCCCGCTACAAGCCAAAGGAAAATGAGGTTGCCCCAAACACAAAGGATTGCCCGTACTGCTACAGCAGCGTCAACGTTATGGCGACCCGCTGCGCCTATTGTACGTCGCCCCTGCCACCACCTCAAGCGCCTCAACCACCCCAACCACCCCAGCAGCCGCAGCCTGCGCCAATGCCACAGCGAGGTTAGAGTAGACAGCATAATGCATTGAAAATCAGGAACCTGAATGGGTGATACGCTTGCATGAGCAAGTGTGTTAAGGTATAGTGTGAGGTGGAAAATTCTTTTCCGCTTACAAGCCAGGCAACGAGCAGAAGAACGTGGAGTCCACACCTTGCGGCATACTACGTTTTGATCGAGTAAACTGCCTGCTGCATATATTTTATGAGGGAGAATGACTCATGTCTTCAACACCTGACTCGATAAGACTGGAAGACTGGATTCGGGATATTCCTGATTTTCCGCAAAAAGGTGTCCTTTTCAAGGACATTACCCCTTTGTTACAAAATGGAGCAGCTTTTCATGCCGCGCTAGATCGTCTCGCGGCCCATTATCAGGGGGCCGGCATCCAGACGGTCGTTGGAGTGGAATCGCGTGGCTTCATCTTCGGGGCGCCTCTGGCCTATCTGCTGAACTGCGGCTTTGTACCTGTGCGCAAATTCGGCAAATTACCGGCTCAGACGGTGAGCGTCGAGTACGCGTTGGAGTATGGTACGAATGTGGTTGAGATGCACACTGATGCCATTCGCCCTGGGCAGCGCGTTCTGATTGTTGACGACCTGCTGGCGACCGGCGGCACTGTTTCCGCGGCAATGGAACTCGTGGAATCGCTGGGAGGGCATATCGCAGGCATCGCGTTTCTGGTCGAACTGACCTTCCTGAGAGGTCGCGATCAACTCAAGGGCTATGATGTTTTCGCGTTAATTAAGTATTAGCTCCAGGTGACGAATTGGGACGTTTGTAGAACGTCCCAATCTCCTTTTAGTCTTCTTCCCAGCCAAGCCAGGTCGTTTTTTCCTCAAATGGAACAGGGTTGCGCTCAAGGTGGGGAATAGCAGGGTAGCCAACGTAGACAAAAGCCACGATATGATCTTCGGGCGAAAGTCCGAGCCAGGCTTTGACCCGTGGATCGTAAGCGGCATCTCCGGTACGCCACATGCAGGCGAGTCCCATTTCTTCAGCGGTCAGCAGCATGTTCTCCACAGCTGCTGCCGTAGCCTCGATATTTTCGATTGCCAGGACGTTGGGTTGGCTGGGCCGCTCTGCAGCTACGATAATGATTACCGGTGAGCGCAAGAGTTTGCCTCGCTCTTTGTTTATCAGCGCCTGTGCTTTCTCGCTGCTCGTTTCGTCCAGGCGAGCGGCTAAAGCGCCGGCCATGACCGCGCCCAATTCCTCACGGGCATGACCCGCCAGCACAAAGAATCGCCACGGCTGCACCTTATGATGATCAGGCGCGTGCGTCGCTGCCTCCAACATCCGCTCAATCTGCTCGCGCCGCGGTACTTCGGAGGTCATTTTGCCGATGCTACGGCGATGTTTTATGGTTTGGAAAATCGTCATATTTTCTTTTCAAGCCGGGTAAATCTAAAAGTAGTAACTGGTGAACGTTGTATCGTCAGGTAGACAACAAACTGACCCACCGGCATATTGCTAGAGTAAGTGCATTACTTCTCCTCAGATTCCAGAGGCAACGTGTCCAGTAACCAGCGAGTCGTTGCCTCGTCAGGCGCCTTATAGATTTGCTTTACGAGCAACCTCAAGACGTCTGCCTTTCTGACCTGGGCTATATTCTCGCGTGCAAACATCAACAGAGATGGATATCGATCTTCTATAGCATCAAGCGCAACTTGTTGTAGTACTTGCATCGCTTTTTCATCTGCTTGCTTGGACGCTAACTCCTCGACTTTTTTGGCGGCTAACTCCTCTGCTTTTTTAGCGGCCAACTTCTCCGCTTTCCTGTCGGCTAATTCCTCTGCTTTCCTGGCCACCTGACTGGCCAGGCGCTGTTGAAAGTATGGGTCCTGATCCATCAAACTATCATATACTTGCATAAAATCCTCCACATGCTGCTTGTCCTCTTGAGATAACATAGTTGACCGACGTAGGATTATTCTAAACCGTGCCAGGTGACGTGCCAGTACTCCTGGCTGCTGGTATCGCTCCCTCATTTCCTCTATTGCCTGTTTGAGTAGTGAAACGTTGGCTCCTTTCATCCCAGGCAAGAAGGTGTACATCCCTATTATACGCTTTTTTACGTATTCCTGGGCATCGAGCGTCCATAGTGCAATTACACGATACTTCATTGTCAGGAGTTCCTCATCAACACTTTCCTCTCTATATGGCGGTGTCGGAATACTCGTTTCAAACAAGTAAACGACTACTGTGATTACCGGAAGTGAATAATCAAGGTGTAAATCAACATGGTAACGCAACATACGTGCAGGCATATTGCTATCCCGATCTGCTTGCAGTTCCATATCCAGCACATGAGGCTGATTTTTGTAATTGATTAGATAAACTAGATCAGCACGCAGGTTCTCACGCTTGATCTCATTATTTTGCTCGATGACCACAGCAGCTTCTGGGATAAACTCCGGAATCACTTCGACTGCATGATCTCCCATCAAGGCTTTTAATGCATTATCGTATGGTTGTCGCGATTGTAGCTGTTGCTTTCGCCTTTGGCGTCGAGCCATCCTTACTATCCTCTTTTCGTTTCATAATCTGGCATCACTACTGCCTGGTTTTGCTTAAGCTCGTCTTTGTGGCTTTTTCCCAGCCAGATGCTCTACTATCTTGATACATCTCGCGGAGAAAAAAGCGGAAATATTTGGATGCTAGAAGCCTGAATTCCCATCTTCCCATCTCCACTCTGAATGGCTATAATAGACCAGGGAAAAGGTAAACGTTAAGTTTGGAGGAGCTAGCTGATAATGCAACAACAGCAACACGCCAACTACGACTTGTTGGCTGTATTTAATGATGAGACGAAGGCGGAAACTGCCGAGACGAAGTTGCGCAATGCCGGATTCGGGGATGACGAGGTTTTTCGTCTGGGCGCGGAAGCTGTAACGGGCGCGCAATTTCGCGAGCATGGCCCAAATAGAGATCGCAGCGCAATTTTTCTGCAAACCACGCGCTCTGGACCTAATCCCGTAGCGGTCGTGGCGCTTGCTATCCTGTTTGGTGTCATATTGGGCGCGTTGATGTTCAGTATCGCCGATTTTGAAGTGAAGACGATCCCATTATTTTGGGGTACACTGGCCGGTGTGGTGGTCGGCATCATCATCGGCGCGATTATCGGATTGCGCCAGCGCGGACGGGTGAGGGGCGCTATTGGGCAAGATTTGTCGCGCGTGAATACGCCTATCAGGAGTCCAGAACAAGGGGCGCGTACCGTCGTTGCCGTGCGGCTGCCCGACCCTGACAATATCAGTCGCAAGTCAAAGGCGCGCGCAATTTTGTTGAACAATGGGGGAAAGATTGATAGAAGCGTCGGAGGATAATTCTTGAGGAACGATGAGTTTCTCAGGCATGAAGCGAGGGATGCATTTCAGTGTGTCCCTCAAATTTTTTGGAGAGAAGATCATCTCCTAATTTCCCCAAAAAGCTAGTAATATTTGTCACTCTTGATTACAATAGAGATAGCATTTGCTAGAGCGTGCATCAACAAGTTATCGGAGATAATGCAGAATGGTTCATACATCAGTATTATTCCCAAGACTTCAAACTGAGACGGAGGAATTGATTCGCCAGCGGGCTAAAATCCTACCCCCGTATAAAGTGGTTCTTTTCAATGATGACTATAATGAAATGGATTATGTTGTAGCTGTCCTCCTGCATACCATTACTAATCTCTCCCGGCGCGAGGCCGAACGTATTATGTTGACCGCTCACCTTACAGGCAGCGCTGTTGTGGTGGTCTGCCCCAAAGAAACCGCTGAATATTACCAGGAACGTTTATTGGGTTATGGCCTTACAGCAACTATTGAACCTGATGAATAACCTTTCTATTTCTCCGACAACAAACCCGGCAATATTTGTATAATTCGACTATTGACGATGGCCCGGTTAGAGGGTAGAATCGATACTAGCCTGAAGGAACCCATTGAAGATCATTCCTTAAAATGGATGCTGCAAGTCAGAAATGATGCTGTTTTATCATGTTCCTGCAGGAGGAGAGAAACAATGGTTCACCTATGGCGTAGAGCCAAAGACGAAACGGAAACGAGCAAGGCCGCTCCAGGGGTAGGGGCCACTGGTGATATCGCTGTTGTTGTAGATGGTAAGAAGTTAGATATAGAGCTGGTCCGTTTAGCCTGTTTAATGGCGAAAAGGGCCAGGCGCAAGGTTCACCTTGTGCATGTCATTGAAGTCCCTCGCACGTTGCCGCTTAAAGCCACTTTAACTGAGGAATCCGAACATGCCGATAAACTGCTCAGCGAGGCGCTATCGGTCGCGGAAGAATCGGGCTGCGATGCAGTAGCTGAGGTGGTACAGGCAAGAGATGCAGGCCCTGCAATCGTTGATGAAGCAAAAGATCATTCCTGCGCCTTGATTATGCTGGGCGCTGTTCGTAATACCAAAGGACGTACAACACAAAATGAGCTTGGCAAGACTATCCCTTTTGTGCTTGCCAATGCGCCATGCAGAGTATGGGTTGTCCAGGACCCGATACAATCATAATGGCATCATAAACCCTCCCAACATCGAATCTTGTTAGCCTCCGGCCTGAAATACCGGCTGATGGGGCCGCTTGAGTTTGTTTTCTGCGCCATTTCTTATGGTATAATCATACATATCAAACTGATGCAAGTTGTTTCCCGTATGATTATCCTTGACATTGGCCTGATTGATTGGGAGGGATCGATACGATGTCTACAAATGTGAACTCAAATTCTGCGGGACCCCCGGCACGCAGTCACAAGGATTACTATACCGCGCTCTACCAGGCTGCGCTGGCTTTCTCATCCAGTCTTGAACTGGATACCGTGTTGCAAATCGTCGTCAAGAGTATTACCGAAGCCATGCAGGTCAAGGCATGTGGAATTCGCTTGCTTGATCCGCGCACAGGTCAACTGAAATTAGGTGCCGTCTACGGCTTGAGCAGCGGCTATCTTGCGAAAGGGCCGGTCGATGTCGATCACAGTGCGATTGATACCGAGGCGCTTTGTGGCTCTCCTGTCATCATTCAAGACGTCAAGAGTGATTCACGTTTCCAGTATCGAGAGGCTGCGGAGCGCGAAGGGATCGTTTCGGTTTTATGCGTGCCCATGGAGGTGCGCGGCGAAGCGATTGGAGTCATGCGTGTCTACACAGGAGAGCCGGCTACTTTTCATGAAGATGATATCCAGTTCCTCTCGGTGCTTGCCAGCCTCGCCGCGCTCGCTATCGAAAATGCCAACCTCTATGAGAGCCTCAAACGCTCCTATGATGGCGTGATGGATGTGTTGTGGGGGAGTAGCCTGCAATATTCCGAACAACACTTGATGTGAGAGAAGCGTTTTTATCCGCCTATCTGACTACAGTATTCGTTAAATAGGGCGATGAGAAGGATGTACGCTCTCCCCTGTGTTTTCCTGGAACGGGAAAGAGCCTGGCCGAGAGAGGCTTGTTCAGGCGCAGTGCCAGTGTGGCTACATCCAGTAAAAGATGCGCGATGCTTTCTACTGGTGTATCTCCTGCGAGAGGCACTGTGTCCAGGCCTGTGCCGCAAACAGCAGAGTAGAGCAAAAGTTGATGTGTGCTGACAAATCCTTCTTCCCATCGTCGCCCTAAGACGGCATCTTCCAATACAGGTAGCATCAGTCCGCAGTAACCGCAGGTAGGTAATGCCGTGCTTTTCAGGGCTGATGTGACGGCGGCGGTCAGTGCCAGGGTCCCCATGCCGCCAACCGGTCCGTAACCTGCCAGTTCAAGGGCAGAAGCGATGCTATCTTCTCCCATTGGCGCGGGCGAAAGGTCGATGCCCCTAAAAACCAGTCCATGTTCGCGGGCGAGCGCCTGCGCCATCTCAACAACCGGCCTGGCCCGTTCAATGAGCATATTCCTGATCGATTCAGTAACATATATGAGAGGTAAAGGCCCAGCTTCTTCTTGTCTCTGTGCATGCAACGCTTCGGCGACGATGCCGGCTCCCTGCAAGCCAATCGATAAACTGCCCGGGCCGCTGTGATAAGCGGCAGGGAAGAATGGACAACCGGGTGGAACACAGGCAAGCATCGCGAAGCGAAAATTGCCGAAACCCTCTTCCGTCTCGCTTGCCAGCCGTGCCATGATCCGTGCAGCCGGTAGAGCCGCAGGAGCGCGCAATCCATCCTCTGTCGTCGCGAGTTGTACTGTTGCATTCAGTACGCTTGTTGAGGCAAGTAGATCAGCAATTACCTCGATGCGTTCCAGGGGAAAGTCAGGGCGCGCCGCCTGCGCCGTTCCAATTGAGCAGAAAGCAATCTGCTGCTCATCGAGCATGGCCTGGAGTTCCTGGGCATAGTTAATGAGATCGGCATTCGACCAGCCTGCCAGGTCGTCGAAAATGGAACGAGTCGAGAGTCGCGTTGTCTGTACCTCGTAACCTGCATCCTGGTAGCGCGGGCTGGCATCTCGTAGTATTTTCGCTGCCTGCTTGATCGTTGTGGATGTTAGCGGGTGAGCCTCGGCGATGCCAAGCGTGATGGTGCGAATCGGAGGATTGGGCATGTATGACCTCTTTTCTTTTTATGAATCACTAAAAAAGATTATACACCCTATCGGACAATTTGTTGACGTTACAAACGCTTCTCTGTTATCATACGGCTTAGGATAAGCATACGCATGTAGATGTAGCCGTACAGGCAAAGCAAGATAGCGGAGATGATAATGACAATGACCCCTGATCCATCCCAGAGTGAAAATACCTATGTGCTTGATGCTGAAAGCGCGACGGAGATGGCTCGCTTGATGCATCAAGATGCCCTTATGACGCAGACAATGGGGGGCGTGTTCCCTGAGCGAGAAGACCTTGCTGGCATCCGCGCGATTCTGGATATCGGCTGTGGTCCCGGCGGCTGGGTCCTCGATGTGGCGCGTGAGTATCCTGAGGTCGAGGTGACGGGGATCGATATCAGCCAGACCATGGTTGAGTATGCGCGCGCTCATGCCATGGCACGCGGATTCAGCAATGCTACATTCAAGATCATGAACGCTCTGAAGCCACTTGAATTTCCAGATAACTCCTTTGATCTCGTCAATGCTCGTACTATTACGGCTTTCATGTATCCGGCGGCCTGGCCCGCGCTTTTGAAAGAGGTGATGCGTATTTGCCGGCCTGGAGGGACAATCCGGCTAACTGAGGGAGAATTACCGCTCACAAATAGCCTGGCTTACGAAACATTGAATAGCATGCTTTCACGGGCCATGTTCCTGGCAAAACGCACGTTCTCTCCCGATGGGCGGCATCTTGGCATTACGCCCGTCTTAGCCCGTCTGCTACGTGACGCGGGCTTCTACAATGTTCAGAAGAGGGTATACGTCAGTGAATATATTCCCGGAACAGATGTCTACGAAGGCCTTTACCAGGATGCGCAGATAGGATTTCCCCTGGTAGCGCCATTTTTGATACAACTGGGCGTCACTACTAAAGAGGAGTTTGAGCGCCTGCACCAACTGTTATTGGCAGAGATGCTCTCGGACAATTTCTGCGCAGTCGCGTTCCCGATAACCGTGTGGGGGCAGAAGCCAGAATAGCTACCTGGCTTGACGAAAAATCGCTCCTCACGTACACTACCAGCAATATCGCAAAAGAATATCCCATTACTGGATGCAGGAGCGCGGGTACGATGGTTTTGTATGATGTGAAGACAGGCAAGCCGGCAACAGGTGCTCACAGCGAAGACTGTTTCTTATGTATACTCGATACCCAACCCTGCACAGTAAAAAAGCTAGAGGGCTATATTATTCACGCACAAGAAGTCCGGTCTGAAGGGGAAGTGGTGCCTTTCGTCACCATTAACCTGGGAACGGAACTCGCTGCTCTCACGCTCACCCGATATTACCGCAGTTTGATTCAAGGTCTCGTTGGTTTAGGGTCTGATCTTCATAAGCGCAAGCTCAAATTGCGTGTGTATCATCTTCCACCTGCCATACGCACGACTGAAAGCAAGGGCCGTCTCGTTCGTCATTACCGGGCAAACGATCATACCCTGGCTATACTTGAGCCTGATACCGTCCTCAATATTACTGACCTGAGTCATGCCGAGTATTGCGCGCGCCAATATTTGCTCCAGCGCCTCATTGCCTCACCGCCGTCTGTTGCAACCATGCGAGGAAATCTTGTCCACTATAGCTTCAAGGAAATGCTGAAAGACTATACCGGGGGCAAGCCGGTTTCGGGTAGCTCTCATGATGAAGGAGAAGGCCCGCTGGTAGCGCTCCATCGCCATTTTCAACAAGCGTTAGAAAGCAGCGGTATCGAGCTTGCGTTGGCCAACGCATCACCCGATGAAATCCGTGCCGATGCTGCTCCTCATTTGGAAAGCCTGGCAACGTGGTTTCAGAAGCAGTACGCAACTCTCTGGGATATGCCTGATGCCGAGGACACTGAAACTGGTGAGCAGGGAAATGAAAATGGCGTGCGTGCCGAAACCTTCCTGCTGGCGCCTGAGATTGGGCTGCGAGGAAGACTGGATTTGTTCTGGAAGCAGAAGACGGGTCGCCAACGTTTGCTGGAACTAAAGACGGGTGGCGCGAAAGGAGAACTGCCAAACGCATCTCATCGCTGGCAGGTGCAAGGCTATCATGCGCTGCTGGCTGTCCGCCGGAACTCTAGAATGAAGAAGGCTCTTGCCACGCTGCTCTATAGTGGAACGCCGGGTGAAGCGCAGGATTTCAGGATACTATTTACTGCCAGGCAATTCCAGCGGGTGATTGAGAATCGTAACATACTCGTACTCAGCCATGTTACCGGCAAAGCCCCGGCACCTCCAGGTCCCTCTCGCTGCACCAAATGTGCCATGCTCGAGCAATGCACCCAGGTTTCAACCCTGCTCGACTGGCGTCCGCCCGAACCTGAGCCCCAGGTTAATAGCGAGGTAGGAACCACATTTATATCGACTCCGCCAGGAAATGATGGCAATAGACTTGAGCAGAATGGACGTTATTATCCCACTGTGCTGCCCCAGGATCGGATTTTTTTCTCAATATATTACGAACTCCTTCATCTTGAGGAGCGCGAAATCGAAAAACAGCAGGCCATGCTGTGGAAGATGGCAGTGCAAGAACGTATTGAGCAGGGATCGACCATCAACGATATTCAATTGTTGGAGCGGGAACAGACTGAGCAGGGTGAATGGGAGCAAACCTTTGCGTGTATAAACACCTCTGAATTGCGTGAGGGTGATGAAATCCTGCTCAGCAATGGCGATCCCATCAGCGGCGAGGTCGTAACAGGTACAATTATCAGTATCAGCGCTGAGCAGGTGAGGATATGGACGCGCGAGCTAATCGCTCATCCCAGGCTGATTGATCGCTACGACAACAGCATCGTTCATATTCGTACCCTCCAGAACTTGATGCGCTGGCTCCAAACCGATAGGCATCTACGCGAACTTGTGGCAGGAAGTGTAAGACCTCGTTTCGATACAACAGCGGTAACACCGCGAACTGATTTTAATGCCCAGCAAAACCTCGCAGTCGAGCAAGCCTTACGGACACGCGATTACCTGCTTATTCATGGGCCTCCCGGCACAGGCAAGACCAACGTTATTGCCGAGATTGTGAAGCGATTATGTGCCCAGGGCCAGCGTGTGATGCTGGCCGCTTTCACCAACCAGGCCGTCGATAACATGCTCAAACGCCTCGATGACGAGGGCTTCCACGACTATGTGCGCCTGGGACACGAACGCAGCACGGATGAAAGCATAAAAAATCGCCTGCTCCAAAAGCTGGTTGAACAGGAAGAAGATACCTTGCAAGGGGTTCGCCAGATTTTACGTAAAGCCGCGGTGATTGCATCAACTACTGCGACGTGGTCGTCGGATAAATACGATTCCTCAGCTGCTGCTGAAAGGGAAGCCAATCGTGAAGGTTCACTGTTGCAGTTTGATGTGGCGATCATCGACGAGGCTGGGCAGCTTACGGTTCCCGCGATTTTAGGCGCCTTGCGCTTCGCCAAACGCTTTATACTCGTAGGTGACGAAAAGCAGCTGCCTCCTTTAGTCTTGAGTAAAGAGGCGCAAGAGAAGGGCCTATCAGAATCGCTGTTCGAAAAACTTAAAGGCCTGGATGATGCCTATATCAATAATCACCCTGGAACGACGAGCGCCTGTGTACCCTTAACGGTGCAGTATCGCATGAATAAATGGATCTCTCATTTCGCCTCACGCATGTTTTATGAAGGCAAATTGAAGCCTCATGATTCGGTTGCGGATGCCAGGCTAGAACTCGTTGAGCCGGCTACGTTTTTTGCTGGTGAACCTCCAGCTATCTTACGCGCCGTTGACCCGGAGTACCCGGTAGTTTTCCTGGATGTGCGGGGCGAGCAGGAAGGTATAAAGATGAGTAATGCCGAGGCGCGCGCGGTTCGTGAAGTGGTTGCGGGATTGCTGCTGCGTGGAATAGAGCCGCGGGATATTGGAATTATCGCCCCGTTTCGCGCGCAGGTGGCCAATCTGCGCCGTCACTTGCTCGACGAACACGAATTGTCCCAGTGGCCTGCACCATTAAAGGACATGACCATACGTGAGATGAGCATTGATACCGTGGATCGTTTTCAGGGAGGTGAAAGAGAGGTCATCATCATCTCGTTCGCGACGACTACGGCGCCGGAGATAGGGAGCCAGCTACGCGAGCATTTGACGAACCCTAATCGTTTGAATGTGGCATTGACGCGGGCACGAAAGAAACTGATCCTGGTTGGTAGCGCTCCTGCACTGGAGAAATTGCTCGTCTTTGATCGCCTTTTAGCCTATTGCCGGGAGTTACGGACTGTGATTGCATACGTGCCCATCAAGACTCGCTAACCAGCGCGAACCGGTGCTGTAGAGGTTCCCAGACATCGAGATTTTCGGGGACATCGAGCAAGGAATAGCAATGGCGTTCAAGCGAGGTCTGTACTCCTGTATGCACGTGCGAACCTTTCAGAATCATTTCGACAGCATGTTCCAGGTTCATGGAGATGCGGAAAGGGCTTTCGGCTTCCTGGTGGTGCGCGCGAAACTGTTCCAGGCCGAGACCGGAGAGAACGAGGATAGTATGGATACCCGCAGCAAGTCCCGCCTGGATATCGGTTATGCTATCGCCGACAAAGACTGCATTACTCATATCCAGGCCCAGTTCATCACGGGCTTTCAGCAGCATCCCGGGACGCGGTTTACGGCAATCGCAATTCGCATCCTTCGCGTGTGGGCAATAGTATACTTTCTCTACTACACCGCCCATTGCGGCGATCTCAGCAATCATCTTGTTGTGAATATGCTCAACCGTTTCTACTGAGATGATGCCTTTTGCTACACAGGCCTGATTGGTGCAGACGACAATACGGTGGCCCGCCTGGGTGAGCTTTGCAATGGCCTCGCGCGACCCCGGTAAAAACTGGAATTCATTCCAGCTTTTGACATAGTCTGCCCGGTTTGCGTTGATGACTCCATCCCGATCGATAAAAACAGTAGACACGTTATGTCTCCAATCAAGGTACGCCAGGGATCAGGCCTGTATTCTTAAGATAATTATAAGTTAGTTTGTAGAGGAACGCTAGCCCCCTTGTTTTCGTTTCTCTACCTGTGCGATGTGGTTATTTTCCCCCACCTCACATATATATTCCTTTATCGTTAATGTTCGATTGAGAGAGAACTGTGATCGAGGTTGAGATTCAGTTCTTCAAGCGAAGAGTTCTTAACCGTCGAAATAGCAAAAGAGGTAATGAAACGATTTAAGGGGGTTCATGCAGAAATAGAGCTTGGCAATCACCTGTTCTGAATGGGTCATGTATGGTTGTAAACTGGTTGCATCGTTCACAACTATATCGTATGCTTTCTTGTAGGGGCGTGCCCTTGTGGTCGTCCGCTCCACCTATACCGGTAAATGCATGTAGGAGAAGCCGACTGTTTTCAAAATGGTCTGCACATGTATTCAACCTGAGCCAATCGCCTCAAAAAGAGAACGGAGTTTCAGGATGAAAAAACCATCCAAGTAGCCAGGTCTACAAGGATGGTTCTCAAGGAGCCGCTATC
>DASRBN010000023.1 GCA_035653615.1 Ktedonobacteraceae bacterium
ATAGTAGGTGCCCGATCTGTCCCAGACATGGAAGCAGGGCTGGCCATTGTTGGTCACCTGTTGAATGCGCAGGTAAGAGATATGTTCGGTATCGTAGAAGGAGCCGTTGGGGATCAGGCGGTCGCCGACATTGGCCACGCCACTAATGAAATACCAGGTGGTGCCCGTGTTGGGATAGACATCGGCGCTGACTGACCCCAGCGAGAGCGTCCAGCCGTCGCCGACGTTGTTAGCCGGCGAGGTGCGGCTGTGCCGGTTATTGGGGTCGCCACTGGAGTAAGTGAGCGCTAGCTGCGGAGCGAAGCCACCCGGGCCGGGAGGCACCTGGATGGGATAGCTGTAGGCCAGTTGACCCGAGTTACCCTGCACGGCGGCCAGGTGCGTGGTTGGCGGACTCTGATTCTGTGGATCGCCACCACCGGTATCGAACGGGCTGGGATCAAGCACATGGCTGGTGGCCGTCAGGGTATGGACAGTCGCGTTATCCTGCATCGGAATGATGAGATTGGTCGTGGGCTTGTGCGCCGCCTCGGCTACCGCGATCAAGGTTGGCCAGGTCAGCACTAAGGTACTCGGATCGAGGCCTAGCGCCGCCAGTTCAGAGGGTTGATAGTGGTAAATAATTGTGACCGGAGTGCGCAGCTGAATGCCACTCACCACCTGCCCGTGGCTATTGAGGAGCTGCAGCTGGTAGCGTCCGAGTTCGGTAAAGGCGGCAGCAAAATGCCCATGCACCTGGCTCAAGTGCATGGTGAGTGGGCCAGAGGGCGATTTTCCTCCAGGAACGCTCGCATGGGAGAGGTCTAGAGCTCCCGGCTGGAGCTGGACTTCCAGGCGATGATCGCTGCCGACGAGATCAAGGGCCGGAGTGCCGGGTTGGCCGGAGAGAAAGGCCTGCGAGAGCGGCTGGCTGAGAGGCTGCATAGTGGCGGGTTCCGCGCTGGGCGGCAGTGTGCTGTAATCGGCGGTGTGGGCATTATACGCGCCGGGCAGCGGGGGCAGCGTATGGGGATGGCTCGCTGGAGCATGCGAGCCCGAGCCGGGCCGTCCCTGCTTGAGAAATTGCTGGTAGGTCAGGCTGGCCGGAGCGCTGGGACGAACATGAAGGCCAGCAGCCAGCGCAGGAGGGGCCAGCAGGCTCCACTGGCTCAACAGTTGCGACAGCAGCAGGCAGAGGAGCAGTGGAACGACCAGGCGAACAGGCGAGAAAGATAGACGTGCCTGTCGAGATCGATGAGCAGCAGATCGCGGGTCAAAAGGCGGATGAAACATGTAGCACGCTCCATTTCTTGTCGGCAGCACACAAACAACCACCTCATGAACGGTATCAACCGAAAAAGCGAAGGCAGGAACCATGTCCCCGCATCCTGTTGAATTCTGACGACCGAAACGGGAATCGCCTCGTCCTGCAGGGACAGCAGCTTGTCCCTGTCCCAGTACCTCTTTCGGTCGTTACAATCCATCAGGTCATACGGGCACAGCCACAAAGGCCTGACATCAGGTTGAGCAGATAAGTAGAAAGCAACGCACGACAAAATGACGCACTGCAGGATAATGCCATGATTGGCAGAGGAAGGTGCAGAAGCAAGAGGTTGATACTTCCTCTCTCCCCTGTAGAAGTTCTGCTTTTTCCCCTTGCTCCAAGCATACCTACTTTGTTGCGATTTGTCATCCCGAAAAGCGGTATTTTTTCTACGGAAAAACGTAGAAAAAATACCGCTTTTCGGTAAAAGAGACCTGCTTGTATGCCTCTAGCGTGGCTCCAGAAGGTCATGCTCCGGCAGGATACGAGGGGCAAGATCTGCAAGAGGAAAAAACAAACCGGCGGAAAATGCAGCAAAGACGGCTTCCCGTTCATTTTGTACGCCCAGTTTCGTATAGATGCGCCGGCGGTGCTGGCCTGCTGTATCCTCTGTAATATGCAAGGCGTTTGTGATCGCCTGCAGGTCATCGCCCCGGCACAGCAATGTGAGCACCTCCCTTTCACGAGGCGTGAAGGTGGGAGTGATAGAAGTGTTTCCTGATGGAGACCTTCCTTTGTTGAGCAGGAGCAGTTCTATGCGATACAAGAACAAGGCGCAGATACTGGCGGCTACCTGGGCCACCGGTACAGGAACGACAGGGCGGTCAGGCGCTGTCGCATCAGGCGCGAAGGAGAGTGTTCCATATTCCCGCCCATCGATCTCAACCGGAAAGCTCTGCCAGAAAGATGGAACGCGAGTCAGTCTCCCCTGCTTACTATACAAGCGCAGTTGTGCCTGTCCTGCTGCCGCAAGCGCTACCTCGTGGCACATGGTTTCCACCACTGCGTGCGGCTCTACCATCAGGGTCTGCCGCAGGTGCAGCAGGCGCGCAAGAAACTGCATGGAATCAAGAGGATGAGAACGAGGTGCGTTGGCTTCCGGTAATACATCAGGGTGATGGTTGTTGGTAGACATCGTACGACTCCCACGAAAAAATCGAACTGGTTCCACATGCTGAGAGCTGTCTCCCCGCTCTGGACAGCGAAAAACACCTATGAGATGCCAATGTGGCAAAAACGCCCGATGAGAGAAATAGCGTTACTACGGATAAGTATAAATACTCAACTGCTTGTTGTCAAGATACAAACTGGCTGCCAGGGCGATTCAAAAGTCCTGTAGGGACAGTGGCTGGTCCCTGTCCTCGTTGGGGGTCCTGATGCCTCTCTTGCACCCCGGCCGGACAGGGACCAGCCACTGTCCCTACAGGAGGCGTACGTGTTCGCTCGACTTTTGAATCGCCCTGCTGGCTGCTTCCAGGGCTTTCCAATGCTAGCCGACAGGGATGAAAATGCTGCTCAGCCGGTGCAATTTTTACTTACCAGCTCCTGCTCGGTTTTTTAGCATTGGAAAGCCTTGAAGCCGGAAACATAACCTCTTGTTTTATCCTATAGTTAAGGTTATACTATCTACAGGTGGTGTCTACTCTTTTCCTCTATTTTTAGGGAAGCAGCAATACCTGGGGGTGTCTGCTGCCCTTGCATTCAGAAGGAGAGCTTGCCATGCTCAAGAATGCCTATGTGTTCCGCTTCATCCTTGCGCCTCTCTTCCTCGTCGTTTTTCTAGGCTTTAGTGTAGCGCCGGTAGCATTCGCGGCCTCTAACGGGCGTCATACAAAGCTCGTTGGACCCAAGAAGTATTATTTAGCGTTGGGAGATTCGCTGGCTTTTGGCTACCAACCCGATCTCAACTGGGACCATGGTTACGTCGATGACTTCTTCAGCAACCTGAAAGGGTATGGGGTCAAGGACGTAGCCAACATGGGCTGTCCAGGTGAGACAAGCAACACGTTTATCAATGGGGGGTGTCCCTACTCCTACCTGCGTAAGTTTCCTTATGTCGGCCCGCAACTGAGCGCAGCCGTTACCTATTTGCAGTTGTTCGCGGGACAGGTGAGTCCGGTAACGCTCGATATCGGCGCGAACGACCTGCTACCGGACATCAATCCCAACAATTGCAGCGTCAGTTCGAGCTTCAACACTGATTTGCAGACGCTCGATAAAAACCTGACGCAGATTATCCTACCACAGTTGAAGGCAGCGCTTACCGTCCACGGGCAGGTGACGGGCGACCTGGTGATGATGAACTATTATGATCCCTACCAGAATATCTGCCCGCAGGATGTTCCATTAGTTCAGATGATCAACCAGCACCTTGCTAACGATGTGAGCGGCTTTGGCATCATTGTCGATGTCTTCAGCGCATTCGGCGGCCCAGGCGTGCCCAACAAACACATTTGCAGCTATACCTGGATGTGCAGTTTCTTCAATGATATTCACGCCACGACCAAGGGTTACAAGGTGATTGCCAATACCTTTGAGCAGGGCACCGGATATTAGGTAAATGATAGTGTATGACGAGCCGGCATCCAGATCGAGATAAAGAGTAACCACCGTGCCGGCTCAGCATACCAGCATTTCTATCAATGAAATGCGTACAGCTTGCCATCATCGGAGCCGACATAGACCACGCCGTTGGCGACTGCAGGTGAAGAGACGATGGCATTGCCGAGCGTGCTATTCCACAGGTTATTGCCGCTGCCGGCATCGAAGGCATAAATTTTGTCATCATCGGAGCCGATATAGACAATTCCATCGGCAACGAGCGGTGAAGATTGAATCTTGTCACCGGTTGTGGCAGTCCAGTGGATCGTACCCGTATTGGCATCGATGGCATAGAGCTTGTGGTCATCGGAACCCACATAGACTACGCCATTGGCAACCGCGGGTGAGGATTCTATTGCATCTCCAGTTTTGACGGTCCAGAGGATATTGCCGGTAGGAGCATCCAGGGCGTAGAGTTTCTGATCGCCGGAGCCGATGTAGACTTTGCCATTTGAGAACGCGGGCGAAGAATTGATGGGAGACCCGGTGGCAACCGTCCAGAGGGATTTGCCACTGTTGGCATCCAGCGCGTATATCTTGCTATCATTGGAACCGAAGAAGACCATGCCATTGGCGACGGCAGGAGAGGAATTGATTGGCACACCCGTCGAGAAAGTCCAGCGTATCTTGCCGGTCGCGGCATCCAGGGCGTAAAGATTGCCCGCGAGTGAGCCAACATAGACAACGCCGTTTACGACTACCGGTGAGGAGCTTGATGACCCGCCAATGGAGACAGACCAGCGCGTTTGCCCGGTCGCGGCATCCAGGGCATAGAATTTATCATTATAGGAGCCAGCATAGACGATGCCATTGGCAACCGCGGGGGAGCATGAAATCACGTTACCAAGTGTGATAGTCCAGCGTATCTTACCGCTCGCTGCATCCACAGCATACAGCTTGTGGTTGCCAGAACCGGTATAGACGACTCCATTGATAACAGCAGGGCTGGTATTGATTTCGCCGCCGGTTGTGATGCTCCAATCTTGCTGCAATTGAGCGACATCTGAAGTATTCAGGACGCGCTCGTAGGGATTAAAGCCGGTATGCTGCGGGTTGAAGCCAAACATTACCCCCGCGCTGGTACCGGCGGCATATGCGTGGGCCGCGGCCTGCGCGTTGGCAGCATTAACCGCGGCAAGATGGTTATTATAAAGTATGTAGGCAATCACAGCAGCCGCTATCACGATAACGCCTACAATTCCGATCAGGATTATGTTATTACGCGGCCTTGTCGCCTTGCGCCTCATAGCACGTTTTGTTTGCTGGGGGCGGCGCGTAGTCCGCGGGCGGTTTTTAGCGGATGTTTTCTGTTGACTCGTCTTTGCCATAGGAACTATTATTCTCCCCCTGTCGGCCATATATGGCACTACTTTAAACTCTTTCGTTCTCCACAATTATAACGATTGAGTCTATAGGCAAGGGCAAGGATAGCAAGAACAGGTACATTTCATTGATCTCAAATCAATCTTCTGCCGTACCTTATTTGAGAGGTAGCGGTGTGTTGCATCATTCCGGCATCCATGACTAACGACCGTATTTATTCATTCACGAGATTGAGGAGATTTGTTATGGTCACTCGAACTGCTGGCGAGACGGCCAGCAAAACTACATTGGAAACTGGTTCCTTCGAACGCTTCGCGAGTATATGCGCAATCCTGGCGGGTATCGGCAGTCTATTGTACGGAATTGCATTTGTGGTGCTTAAAAATGGTATGCTTAGCTCGCTGTTTCTGATGCTCGGCGGTTTGCTATCCACAGTAGTGCTGACGGCTGTCTACCGGCGCGTGCGCACAGTCAATGAGAGCGCGTCCTTATGGATGTTGCTACTGGGCATAGCAGGCGCATTCGGAGCGCTATTGCATGGGGGCTATGATCTGGCAAATGCCATCAACGCACCGAATGTAAGCGCCGCAATTATGAATCTGCCAAGCGCGGTTGATCCACGAGGTTTGCTTACTTTTGGTGTGACGGGCATTGCGGTGATAATACTGGCATGGCTGATCGGCAGCGGTGGGCAATTGCCACGTGTGATGAGCTATTGGGGCTATCTGCTGGGAGTGCTGCTGGTGATACTCTACCTTGGGCGTTTGATTATTTTGAATCCGCAGAATCCGTTGATTGCGGTGGATGCCCTGCTATGCGGGTTCGTGTTGAATCCGGTGTGGTATATTGCGCTGGGATGGGCATTATGGAGAGGATGGGGAAAGAGATAAGAAAATGCACCCGAAACCTGTCTGCCTCTTCACGAAGCTGCTATACTTTACATGACCTGTGATATATCCAATAGAGAGACCACGAGGATCTCTTTAAAAGTATCCTGAACGGGTGTAGGAAGCGTATGGCAGTTATTAAATTGTTGGTTGTTGACGATCATGGACCACTACGGAAGGCACTAAAGGAAGGATTACAGGCGACCGGCGCGGTGCAGGTGCTGGGCGAAGCGGCCACGGGGCAGGAGGCGCTGGCACGCGCGCTGGAACTGGATATCGACGCGATCTTGATGGATGTGCAGTTGCAGGACCCGCAACTGGGAAAGAAGGCAATGAGCGGTGTGGCCGCCGCGGTAGCGATCCGCCGCGAGCGCCCGCGTATGCCCGTGGTCTTCTATTCCATCCAGGATGATGACGAATACTATCGTGAATTTCGTGCCTCCGGCATTCTGACCCACTACGCCTACGTGCGCAAGAGCAACTATCTCTTGCCGGGCATGCTGGTTCCGTTGCTGCACGATGCCATCAATGGGCGCAGCCTGGTTGATCCCGAAATCGAAGATCGCGTGCAGGAGGTGCGAGACCTGGATGAACAATCTCCTCGCGCTCTGCTGGAGCCGAATGAACTGCGCGTGGCCGAACTGGTGGCGCAGGGCATGACCAACGAGCAGATCGCGGCGCGCCTGAACCTGCATGATAAACGCGCCGTGAGCCGCACGAATGGACGCATTTACGCAGCCTGGGGCCTGAGCGATAGCGCCGTCGACGACAAAGTGGCCAGGGCGCGCGCAACCCTTATCTATACGCTCAATCGTATGATTATATGGGATGAAAATGGCGAAGCACTTGTGCAGGATCGCCGCGGCGATTGGGTCCCACTGTATAAAGAGGAATAAGTTCCATGGCGTTCTCGACCTTTCTCGAACCCATCCACCTGCTCCAGTCCATCGCGCTGGCGCTCTCGATCTTCAACATGGCAACCTTCCTCTGGCTGGCGCTGACCGTCTGGCTCAATGGTGACCGCAAGGCGATTATCACGCGTATGGGCGTTGTTGGTCTTGGGCTGTCGGCCCTGTTTTTCTTCGTCCAGGCGCTGCTGATCACCAGCACACCCGCGGAAAGGCCAGAACTGATCTCGCAGGAATTTTTATGGCACCTTATCTGGCTGCCTGCCATCGGCGTTCCCTATCTCTGGTTCGCCATTGGCCTGTACTATGCCGCGCTCATCAACGAGGGTTGGCGCAGGCGCCGCCCACCGATGCTTATAGCGGCAGGCGCGCTTGGCTGTATCGTCTTTTTGCTGCTCGTACTGAATGCATCGACGTTCACTTTTAGCGGTACAATCAATATATTCAGCGTTGGCGCTCAATTCGTTGTGCCGCCCGGTACCCCGGTCTTGCCCGTTATAGTGATTCCGATCCTCTTTCTAGTCTACGTCACCTTCTGTGCCGTCGGTCCATGGTTTACCTTCCGCCGCATTGGTCGCCTGCTGCGTGTGCTATGGTATATCGGCGGACAACACCTGAGCAATGCGTTTCACAGGAAAAGTGAGGTAGCGGTAAGCACTGCTCCGAAATTAGGGCGTGCCCTCGTAGATGCATTCTGGAATGATCCCACCAATGTTGAAATGCTGGAAGAGCCTGCTCTCTCCTGGCACCTGGCACGCCCCGGATTATTAGCAGCTGCCCTGCTGATGGCCGGACTGACTACGACACTGGTGATACTGGTGATTCAATCGCTCGATAACTGGCTGGGCTATGAACGCCTGCATACATTTGGTCGCTCGGCTTCACAAGTGTTTCACGCGACTGTCAGCGTACTGGGGCCAGAGAGCATTCTTCCTTATAACCTGATCGTACTCGATCTGCTGGCCACCGGGGCGGTCGCGGTTATTATCCTGCTGCTGGGGTACTCGGTTGTGCGTCATGGCATCCTGATTGAACGTCCCCTGGCCCGGCGTGGCTTCCTCCAGCAATGGCGCGGCATCGTCATTGTTCTCACGACCGTGGCAATTTTTATCGCGCTGCTCGTCAACTTCACAAATAGCGATCTTGGGGGACTGCTGCTGATTACACTGCTCGCGACCGTGGCTTACGCGCTCTTCACATGGAGCAGCTATACCGCCCATGATCGTTTTATCGCCCTGCTGCGCCCATTTGTGCGCAGTTCAGGCCTGCGCCACTGGCTGAATACGGACCTGCAGAAGACGGAACAGGATTTGAAGAATATCTTCTACCACCTCTGTCACGATGTGCTGGCCGTAGAATGCGCCTACCTCAATGTGATGGCCGGCACGGTGAGGCGAAGTTTCAGCTATCGCTGGCCTGCGAACGCAATCATGGATTTTAAAAATGTAACCAGGATAGAAGGGACGGAGGCCGATTCATCGCGCCCAGCGCCGATTCATCGGCCCGCCGGTCGGACGCCCAAACGCATACAATTTATGCTGCGTGACCGGCCCATGATCTGCTGGGTCTTGCCGATTTACGACGAACGCGGCCTCGTCGCCACGCTCTATCTTGGCCCGCGAGAAGATGGCGCGGCTTTCACCGACGAGGATATGAGTATCGCTCAAACGTGCGGGCAACGCATACTCGATGCCCTCGGCGACCATGAAGCCATGCAGGCCGTCACTGGTCTGTTGCGCCGCCGCATCGTCGATGTGAAATTACTGGACGCACAGCAGCGCCGTTTGCTGCACGATGAAATTCTGCCACAGATGCACCTGGCCCTGCTGCGCCTGGAAACGCTACGCGCGCTTCCTTCGGAAGGACAAAAAGCGCAAGAAAGTATGCTGAACGAGCGTAGTAGTTCCTCAAACGGGCATAATAGCTACGCGGCTACACAGGTAAGCGAGACCGCGGCCTTGAACGAGGCGATAGAAATGATCAGCGATGCGCACCGCCGCCTGGCAGCGATGATGCGCGCCAGCGCTCCCAGCGCGCCGCATCACCTGGAACGCGATGGCCTGATGCAGGCGATCCATGCCATGCTCGAACAGGATTTTCAGAACGCCTTCGACGAGGTTGAATGGCAAGTATCCGATGAAACCGCGGCCTACATTGATGAGGTGACGCCGCCTGCTATCGCCGAGTTGATCTTTGCCGCCGTGCAAGAGGTGCTGCGCAACGCTGCCCGCCACGCACGGGGGGCTGACGTGCATCGCCGCCTGCGCCTGCTGCTCAAGGCCTCCTGGAACCCCGAGGATTCCTCTCTAGAAATAATCGTGGCTGATGATGGTGTTGGTATCGCTTCCGCCAGCAGTTCGACCACCGGCACAGGTGGCGGGCTGCTGACACATAGCGCTTTGCTCGCGATAGCGGGTGGCAAGTTGATGATAAAGAGCGCCCCTGATGAGGGTGTTACAGTGCGGATTGTGCTGCCTGGGGAGGCGCTGCGGTGATAACTGATAACTCACTGCTTCATAAATATATATTGCTTTTTATGAGATGAGCTTCTTCTCAGCAACCGGCACATTGCTTTATGCAGCAGCATTTTTCATCCTATAAAGAGTCTTCATCTTCAAATTGTATGTCTTGCAAAAATTACTTTATCTCGCCTACAATAGATAAGGATGACCCCTTCAGAACCAAACCTTGCCTGGATGCATACAGGATTATACCAACGATGACCCTTGCTTATTAGAGCGAAATGAATATTTTAGCTCCGGTAGAAGCGACATCTCGTCACTGCTAAATCGTTACAGGGAAGTAGGAGTATTAGCTATATGGTGACTATTTTACTCGCAGACCCGCGCGAATTGCAGCGAAAAGGGTTACGCAGACTCTTCGAAACAGTTCCACTTGTGAAATACATTGAAGCAACTACTATCCAGGGGATAAAGCAAGTCCTTGTCTCTTATCCAATCGACCTTGTGGTCATTCATCAATCGTTAATCACAGCTATCAAACTGCTTCCAAAGGATCATTTCGTGATTATGGCAGAACGGCTGGACATTGATCTTTTAAATATTGCACGAAGGTATGGAGCTAGAGGGTATCTTCAGGAGAACCTTTCGCTAGAAGTTCTGCAACTGCTTCTAAGGATTGCTCAGCGAGAAGGGGAGAAAAGCTTCTTTCTCGATCCAGGCCTGGTACCAGATCTGCTCGATGCTCTTCCTGAAGATTATTCTCCCGCTGTTGATCTTCACGAGTTGACATCTACCGAGCGTAAGATACTCTACCTTTTGCATGATGACCTGGAATATTCTGAGATTGCGAAGCGACTTTCGGTTGCTGAAAGCACCGTCAGGTACCATGTGCATCACATTACAAACAAATTGGGGATGAGGCGGGAGCAATTGATGCGCCTTAAGTTGCCAAAGAACCAACAAAAGGGTGAGGGTTGATTGCATACGAGAACGGTATATTCAGAATTTCGCAGGTTGCTTGCTCAACAAAGACCAACAAAAAACCAACGTTTGTTGATGGGAAAAAGTGGAGGTGGAGAGTATACTTGATAGTGGATAAATTGATCGTAGATACATGGCAAAAGTCTTGGGAAACCAAGGTTGTTACCTTGCATCAGTAGTCGGCTAGACCGTTATATCTGAAATTGCCAGCTACAGGAGTTCCTCTGGCTCTAGCTTACAGCATCATTTTCTTATTTCTTGAGTAAGAGGTGGGGACTATGCAGTATCTGATTGTGATCGCACAAACTGCTCTTGGACTGGTATTTCTCACTTCAGCAGGAGCAAAGGTTCGGCTTTCTCGGACTCTCTTACAAGCTATCCAGCAATATGGGTTGGGGCTTATCGGCCCAAAACTAGCCTATGTCGTAGCACGCTTATTATTGGTATTCGAGCTTCTACTAGGACTCTTGCTAGTTAGCGGCTTCTGGCCTGAGTTTGCGGCTATTGGAGCCTCGGGTATACTACTTATTTTCACCATTACTATGGTAATCAATCTCATCCAGGGTCACCGTTTTCATTGCCATTGTTTTGGTGCAGCAAGTGCTGAGATTGGCATAGGCTCTCTAAGTCGCAATATTCTCCTGATTATTATTAGCCTGCTCTTGGCTACCCATTCTCCCTGGATTCCCTCAGCAATACAGCCACTTCATATAGGTGCCGGTTCTTTGTTTTATCTAAATATACTTGCTCTCATCCTTGTTAGCAGTAATATATACATGCTGCTCTTGATCATTGGTGAAATCGATATTCTGTTCCGTATTCCTAAGACCGAATAAAGCGACTAATAGATATGGAAAAATGGGAAGCAGCACTTTCTCTGGTTTTTCACCTTGAGCAAGAGTTTAGAAGACTATAATAGATAGAAAGGAGTATACATGTCAGGATTGTGGCTAGTCACATTTCTTGTCCAATGGGTCATTGTTCTCGTACTGCTGGTCCTGGTAGCCGGTATCTTGAGATACCTAGCTTCTGTTGAGGAGCGATGGAATTTAATAGCACCTCCTGTTTCTTCATATGAACTGGGGCAGAGGATCGAAAATTTTGCCTTGCCGGATATGACTGGTCAGTTGATCCATAGTGAGGATCTGCTTCGACGGTCTAATGGGGCAGTCTTTCTATTTGTTAGCACTTCCTGCTCTGCCTGTGAGGCTCTGCTAGCGCAAGTATCGGAAATAGCTACACGCCCGAATGGATTATTGAAAAAATCCCTGGTAGTCGTTGTACTCGGAGTTACAGGTAACTTAGAGCAGCTTTTAGTATCCTATCCCAGTCTAAGTAACGAAAAAATCGTAGTCCTAACTGATCCAGATGGAATTGCGCTACGTCAATTCGGTATCACAGCAGTCCCCTTGGGCCTCGCCCTGGACCGTGAGAGCCGGCTTGTCCATCAAACGCACAATCCCCATGTTACCAAATGGCTCTATGTGCGACTGGATGTGACTCCACCAACGGAGCCAATTTCTTCTGGCCGTACCAGCCTGATTGTTCCTGCAGCCTATCGGAGTCACTGAGCAAAAAATCCAGGTCCCGGAAGTGCATTTGAAAGGAGTGCTGAAAGATGACAAATGATAGTGAGGATCTGAACTTCATTAGCCGTTCCACACGCTTTTTTATGCATCAGGTATCCCGGCGAGGTTTCTTAAGGACTGTTGGAGCTACCTCGCTCATCCTGATCAGCCCTGTATTTGGCCCCAGTAGGCTTCTCTCACCTGGACGCCCTACTTCTCCCAACGCCTGTCCCCCGGATGTTTGTCCAGGTCCCGCATTTGGGATTTGTAGCTGCGAATTTAGCGCCTGCACAAGTGGCGGGAAGAAATGTACCTGCGTTTGTCCTTCTTTCTGTGGTGATTGCGACCCAACCTCGGTGATGGCCGAATGTAGCTGGCAGTGGGTATTGAATCAATGCTTCTTCTCTTGCAGGTGTTTACCATGTTAGCAATTGACATGGTTCAAATGATTGAAAGGGGTCGGTTATGTCCAAATGGATGAATCGAGAATCTCAAGGTTATGATCCGCTGGTAGGATATCAAAACAAGCCTATTATCAGCTCGGGACAAGGGAATCAGCGATACCTGGGCCGAGTGATTGTTGAGCTTTGGGAAGATGGCAGCAGCCATGACGATTCTTATAAAATTGCCTACTCGGCCAGAGCAATTGATGGATATAACGAAAAACTAGTCCAAAGAGTGGCGGCTGCGTTGCCAGTACGTATACAGCATAATAGCTCCTTTAAACCAGCACCCGAATCAGTAACTGCAACAGCCACTTCACCTCAAAGCTGGATCAGTAAAGTTAGTTCGGCTGATGATCCGCTGGTAGGATATCAGAACAAGCCTATTATCAGCTCGGGCCAGGGAAATCAACAATATCTGGGTCGAGTGATTGTTGAGATCTGGGAAGACGATAGCGCCCATGATGATTCCTATAAAATCGCTTTCCTGGCCGATGCTATTGATGGAAATAATGAAAAATTATTGCAAAGAGTTGCGGCTGCGTTGCCGACGCGTTTACAGCGCAATCCCCCATTCCCACCTTCCATGATGTAGGGGACGCGATTTTCCTTGAACAAGAGAAAAACAAACAGCGTGTGTGCGCGTTTACCAGGCAAGATTTGTAGATGAGATAACTACGAATCTTGCCTGGTAAACGTAGACGAAACTGATGAGAACATTCGCCTTTAGCTTTTCTCCTCCCAGCACTCAAGTATAAAATAAAACATGCTACTATCTAGAGGCTAACTGCGGAAGCTAGCGTATTTACTTTGCATCGGATCTTTAGGAAAAGAGAACGATTTAAAATATCACTTGTTCCAGAAAAAAATCAACAAACGTTGGGGGGAAGCAGTTGCCTGGGTAACTATTCAGGAGTCCTAGAAGGCTTGCCTAAAGACGAAAAAGCGACTACAGTAAAGCCATGACGCCCGAAGAAGAACAGCTGCGACAAGAGAATAGCCGCTTGCAGGAGCAAGTCCGCCGACAACAGGATCTGATCGAACGGCAAAGCCAGCAGATTGCGCTGCTCAGCGCCCAAGTGGAAGACCTGCAAGCGCGCCTGTCCAAAGACAGTCATAATAGCCATCTGCCACCCTCTTCCGATCGCTTCAAACGGAGGCCGAAGAGCCTGCGCAAGAAGAGCAGCAAAAAGGCAGGAGGGCAAGCAGGACATCCTGGAGAGCACCTGCCGATGGTCCAGACACCTGATCAGGTGATTAGCCATGCAGTCGAGACCTGTCCGGCGTGTCAGCACGACCTGCGAGACATCCCAGCTTGGCAGGTGGAACGTCGGCAGGTGGTGGAGTTGCCTGCCAAACGCCTCGTGGTAATCGAGCATCAAGCCGAGCGCAAGTGCTGTCCCGCTTGCCAGGAAGTGATCCTGGCCCCGTTCCCCGAGCAGGTCAGTGCGCCCGTGCAATATGGATATTGTTGCTCTTTCTGACTATACTTATGGCTGGCGTACTACGGTATTTGGGAACAATTCAGGGTAAGATTGAGGATGTAATACCTCTTACATCTCGCTTTACTCGTGGGGAACATGTGATGGAATTCGAGTTACCCGATCTTCAAGGACGGCTCATCAGCAGTAAAAGACTATTCAAACTTAAAAACAAACAAAAACTGCTCCTTCTATTCCTTTCAACAACATGTGATTCATGCCGCATATTACTCAATAGTATAGCTGAGCTTACATCTAGCGCTCAAGATCAAGCTGTTCCAATAGTCTTGATTTGCATTGGCCAACTAGGCGATGTTATGCAAATGGTGAGTAAATACAGTACACAATTAGAAGGAACCCATATTTTGGTTGATCAGGGTGGATTTGTAGCTCGACGCTATGGTATTCGAGGAGTTCCATTCGGAATGGTACTTAACAAATTTGGTCAAGTTATGCAACAATCTATCGGTCCGACATCGGACTGGTTACAAAATACATTAGGAGGTACAGACAATGAACGAGTGGAAAAAACAGGTTAGTCTAGTGGATACCTTAACGCGTTTTGTAATGCGTCAACATACCCGTCGAGGTTTTTTACGTTCCTTAGCAAAAGGGGGAGCTGCAGTCGTCGCAATTGGAGTAGGCATAGGGGGATCAGGAAAAAATGTGTTTGCACAATCAGGACTTCCTGATCCTTGCTACGGAGAGTGTAGCCTTTATTCCTCATACTGTTACAGCGGTGGAGAAAGATGCTTCATATCATGTCCAAATTGTTGCTGGCTACAACCACATCAAGCATTCGGGCACTGGTACTGGTGGCAAAATGAGCCTCAATTCAGTTGTGGCTATCTTCTCTGCACATAAGTGTTGTTTGTAGAGATCTGCGTTTTCAGAAAGGAAAGGAAATTATCTATGCCAGAGAAAGTGCTTGTGACAACGGGGAAGAAGCGAGTTGATCCACTAGTCCAATATTATGGATCACCGATTCTTGAAAATAGTGATATTGACAGTGCTTACCTCGGACGTGTTATCATTGAACTATACCGAATCACACGCCTAAAAGAAAAACTTACGGATGCAAATAGTTTACGATGCATCGTTGGTCCATCCAACAGGTTGACAGAAGACGAACTAGTACAACGAATTGCTGCCGCCTTTCCTCTTCGCGTTGCTAGTTCCAGGCCTTCTAATGCTGTGATAGGACCATTAGCGAGATATAAATTGCCGATTATTGGTGAGGATAGCCCCGATGATCGCTATCTCGGTCGAGTTATTATTGAGCTATACGGAACCCCTGGCCTGCAAGCACTGCAGATAGATGCAGATAATTTGCGATATGCAGTGGATGCAGCTAATGGGATAACAGAAAGTGAACTAAAGCAGAGGATTGCCACTGCCTTTCCTCTTCGCGCTAAATCGCTTAAACATTAAGCCATTAGGTTGAGAGAGGACCATTTCCCAAATCCGCCTCACTCAAAAGAGGGTGTATGGCATCAATTGCACTTGTTTTTATTCCAGATAAATGATGAATTTATCTGCTAGTATACACGATACCGATGGAACCCCTGCCATCTCTCCTCATAAGGATGGAACATTACTGACAGTTGCAGACGTACAACAATATGTAACGACCCATCCGTTCCCTGGAGGGCCTGTTGTTCCAGGCACGCAGCTAAAAATTGTGATTCTCCAACTTATGACAAGCCAGGAAGCGAGTGTACAAATGCGAGGAGAATACGTAGGGCTTCCAGATAATGCCGAGGTGTATTATGTAGTGGTAAAAGGGCCATTCCTTTTGACGAATGTAACCGCGATGATAAGTAACCAGGGTCCGCACAAATTTGAACTGGGCGAAGAGGCCTTTGACGCGAAGACGGGCAATCGACTGGTATGGGGTATTCAAGATTAATATGGTGCAACATGAGTCATCCCACAAATTGAAAAGGCAAGAAGAACAGCAAGCTTCGGATGGCTAAAAAAGGTATGGCCGGTTTGCCGTCTGGCAAACCGGCCATACCTTGCACAGAATCCTACACCGTAAAGGCATACACCGCTTTATCAGATGAAGCGGTGTAGAGATAGCCGTTCGAGATGATCGAGGTGGCGAAGATCTCCTTTTTTGTCGCATACGAGAAGAGAATATTACCGGTGGCGGCAGAACGGACTTCTACGGCCTGTGCCTGATTATCAACAACAAGATCACTGGTGCAGGTAACGGATGAGAGTATCTTGCCGGGGATCTGAAAGAACCAGAGAGGCGCGCCGGTATCGGCAGTAAATGCGCCGACCGTACCTCCATAAGGCTGACCATTGTTGACGCCTCCGGCAGAACCAGTATAGACTACGCCGTTGTTATAGCAGGAGGATGAGACGTTATCCCCATTAACCTGCTCTGAATTGCTTGACAGCGTCTGCTCCCATACCGGCCCCTGCACCAGGTTGGTGCGGTCAAGTACGTAATAGATGCCATTTTTGTTCAAGACGCCAATATAATGGTTGTTGTTGTAATCAAACAATGTGGGTGTCGCGCCGAAATCGCCATCCGGGATATGCTGGGCGAGCGGGATTTGCCAGTGATCCTTGATGGCCAGCGTAGAGGGATCCATGGCCAGGATAGACTCCGCGTTATGCTGCTTTGATAGCGAAAACCCCTGGTTGTTGCCGGTGGCGATGTAGATGGTATTGGTAGTAGGATCGACTGTGGGGGAACTCCAGACGGTCGCGCCCTGATCGCCATCCTTCACCAGCGAAATGCTGGCCGCGATTGTACCATCACCGAGGTTCAGCGCAAAAAATTTGCCTTGCACCTCGGGTGGCTCACAGGATGATGCCACGCCAATATAGAGTAAATTATTATAGACCAGGGGAGATGCAAAGATGTAGGACGGCGTTGGGGCGATCAGTGTTTTCCAGATGACTGATCCATCGGCGGTATTCAATGCGTATAGATTGCCGTCGCCGCCGCCGACATAGACCACGCCGTTGACGACAGTTGCTGTCGAGGTAATTCCTTTGGCGGGACAGCGCCTTGTTGCTGGATTGATACCCAGAAATTGTTTCCAGAGCAGCGTGCCATTCGAGGCATTGAGAGCATACTCGTAACCATCCCAGGAGCCGATATAGAGGACGCCATCGGCAGTGACGGGCGAGGCTTCTATTGGGCCACCGGTATAGTATTTCCAGGCCAGGTGCAGGTTACTCGCGGTACCAGCCGTAATAGTTGTCTCAAACGGATTGGTTCCGGTACGAGAGGTATTATTCATAAAGGTCGGCCAATCTCCGGCGTTCTGTCCATGCACCGAGGCAGGCGAATGGGAGATCAGCGTACCAACCGTTAGCATCACGATAAGTAGCAAGAGACAGCTGCTGACCAGCAATGATTTCTTTTTCAACACGGTTGTTGCTGCTTTCTAAAATGTGTTCAAACGTGTTCACACAATTTCAGTTGCGGGGAAAACGACCGCACACCGCACGGGATCGCCCGTGTGTGGCCCCAGCCGGGCAAGGAACCTCATCAAGATATTGACGGCGCTATTGTCGTCGCGATCCATGGTGAGTCCACATTCCGTGCAACAATACGTCCGTTTCCAGAGCGGCATGGCTTGCTTGTGCCCACAGCCGCTACAGGTTTTCGACGTCTCGCGTTCATCTAAAAAGTGGAGGTCTTTTCCGTACAACTGGCATTTGTAGATGAGCATCTGTGTGAAGGGATACAAGCCCCAGTCGTTGAACACTGCTCGGTTGAGGTACTTGTTCCGCTCTCGATGTTCGTTCATCACCATTTGCCGTTGACTGAGATCTCCCACCACCACGGTTCTTTCATCCAGCTTGTGGGCGATCAGATGACTCGCCTTGTGCAGAGAATCGTGCTGCTTGTTGCGTTTCTGCTGTGACACGCGCTGGTAGACCTGACTCAAGTGGCGATAGCGGCGTGACCCCTTCTTGCATTTGTCTCGCTTCGAGCGAATGTTGTTACAGTCAATGAAGAAGATCACTCCTCTTCCTGCTGCTCCGAAACTGAACATGAAAGTTTCCCTTCATTCAGCTACTCAGTGTATGGTCGTTGTTATCGACACTCTTCGCGGTATTCTTTGCGTGCCGCGAGTCGTGGCAATGTCGGTGGAGAGCGAACTTGTTGCTCAGTTCTTCTCCGCCTCCTTCACTTTTGGGCGTGATGTGATCTATCTCTATGAGATCCCCTGGTCGAAAATAGAGTTCACACCATCTGCATTTTCCTTCTTGCTTTTGGAGGAGCCTTGCGAGTGTCCCTTTGAGCATCGGGTGATGTTTAAGTCTTTGGCTCCAATAGAGCATATTTCCATCATAGAGGCTGGCTTCTCCCTTTACCTTTGCATGTCGTTGGATACTCGTTTTGCTATGCTGCCAGATTTCCTGCTTCTCTGAGGTTGAGAATACCCAGTTTCGCGTTTCGTCTTTTCGCCAGTATTTTCGATGTATCCACCGCTCCCCTCTGGTCGGGTGTTTGTGCCTGGCCCATTGTTCAAGTTGGTGGTAGAGAATGTAGTCACGCGTTGAGAAGGTCTTGGCTGCTACCACTGATCGGTAGTACCTGGACCCTCCTCGTATCACCGGGTTGAGTTGTTTGATAAGTTTCTCTTGCGAGATGCTCCTCATCCCTCTCAGCCTTTCCTTGATCGCGTGGGTGTGCCTCTTGATAGCTTCTTTGCTCGGTGTGATGAGGGTTTTGAAACCGAGCCTTCTTCCCTGTGGATCTTTCCCGGTTCGGTTCTTTCCTACCGGGTGTTGTCTCACATGAAAGCCGAGAAAATTGAAGCCCACTTCTCCCTGATATGGGGTTACTGTGTGCGTCCATTTCGTTTTGCTCGGTTTTAATTCCAATCCCATGCCAGCTAAATGCTCTTTGACGGCCTCTGCTGCTTGCTGCAACTTCTGTTCGTCTGAGTGGAAAAGCACGAAATCATCGGCATATCGGACCAGGATGGGTTTTTCCGAGCTTCTGCTGGTATTTGCCTCTGTAACGATTGCTTCTATCCCGTGAAGTGCCACATTTGCCAGGAGCGGTGAGAGTGGGCCACCCTGGGGTGTTCCTTTCTCTGTCTTGGCAAATTCCACTCCATCCATGACTCCGGCTTTGAGCCATGCTTGTATGGTCTGTCTCATTGCCGGGTAGGTGTGGAGCTTTTCCACCAGAGCCTTTTGATTGATGTTGTCGAAGCAGCCGGAAATGTCGGCATCAAATACATATTTCGGTTTGTATCTGATCGCGTTGAAGATTGCTCCGATGGCATCATGGCCTGAGCGTCCTGGGCGAAAACCGTAGCTATTTGCGTCGAACATCGCCTCCCATTCCGGTTCGAGTCCTGTTTTTACCAATGCCTGTTTTGCTCTTTCAAGCATTGTAGGTATACCCAGAGGGCGTTTTTCCGCTTTCCCTGGTTTTGGTATCCACACTCTGCGAACAGGTTTTGGCTTCTGGTGTTTCCAGTGTTTCGGATGAGCTTGCTTTGCCAGAGTAAATCGTTGTGCAGGCTTGACGTTCTTTACTCCGTCAACTCCCGCCGTCTTTTTCCCCTGGTTATCTTGAGTTACCCGTCGCACCGCCACTAGCCTTGCAGCTTCGGATTTCATCAGCAGTTTTTGCAGTTTTTGAACTGTCCTTTTGTTTCCACGTTGGCTGGCTTGATAGATGCGTTTTTGGATGCGGTATACATGCTGTTCTAGCTTGCGCCAGGGCAACTCGTTCCAAGCCTCGCTCGTAGGGTCAATCGTTTGGTTTTGATTGTCTTGCGGCGCTTTCCTATTTGCCATCGTACTTACTCTCTATCTTCCATACAACCGTGTCCACGTCAGCATATCCTCTGGCTTTCCCAGAGGCGTTTGCTTCTTGGACAATCTCTCCACAGGGGACCTTGGTTGGCACCTACTCACCGTATCGTCCGTCCAGTGAGAGTCTTCCTGTGGTTATCCCGTTCCGAGTATTCGTTTGATGCTGTTTTAGGTTAGCACTCTACGCCGAGCTACTTTCGCGTGAGAACGAGTCGTATCATGTCCGCTCGTCTTTGTGGCTTCTGTGATGGGAGCCACCGTTCGCTTTTCCCATTTTGGGCAGGCTCTTTAACCCGCGTGAGCCTGTTCTGGTTAACGACGCTTCCAACGTGCCTTCGATTTCCTCTCCTGGTGGAGAGTATCTCACCATGACAGCCAGCTAGCGGAGTCACCGCATCGGATTTGCAGTTTATCCGCATTACCGCCCGCTTTCCTGATTGATGACCAGTCGCTACAGGAGGGCCGTTGCTATCAAACACTCACTTTGTTGGTCAGGGATTTCACCTCACATCGAATACTCAGTTATCCAGTCATTTTTCCTGGACCTTCCATCCTTGAGCTTTCGCTCATTTCGGAAGAACGGTTCGCACCATCACCCACCAGTTGTAGAGACCTCGACACTTGGCCTGCATGAACGCGAAGGTTTCGGCGTCGTGTTCGCTTACCTCAAGCCGGATTTTCTTGCTGATCAGCATCTATCTCTCCTCTCCTGGTATTCTTCCACCGTCCAGCTTTCCCGGTGCTGTTTCCTCATCACTTGCATCGCTGGCAAAAAGAGCGTGCATCGTGACGCTTGCATCGCTTGCATTCTTCTGTGCAGCAGAGCTTGCCCAGCTGGCAACAACCTGTTTGCGATAGCGGCTCCTTGAGAACCATCCTTGTAGACCTGGCTACTTGGATGGTTTTTTCATCCTGAAACTCCGTTCTCTTTTTGAGGCGATTGGCTCAGGTTGAATACATGTGCAGACCATTTTGAAAACAGTCGGCTTCTCCT